>DAOVVG010000048.1 GCA_030632175.1 Gammaproteobacteria bacterium | reverse complement strand
CATACTCACCATCCGGGTAATTGATGCTCACCAGCAAAGGATAGAATGTATCCAGCCTTGCACGGTATGCCTTAAAAAACACATCCCGTACAAAGACTTCTGTATCCTGACGCCGGGGATGCACTAGGTCCACCAGTGACAATTCGAGATTAACATCCCGTCGCGTCGGCCTGCGCACCAGTTTAGCCTGTAACCCTATGTTTTCATTAAGCATTTAATAGCACCCGCAAATTTAACTGCTACCATTGTCGCGCAGCAACCTTATGTAAACATTAAGAGTGCGGGTTATATGCCTGTTTTCTTGTCTTCCGGAACAACATGCGTCACGCCCCACGCAAAAAGATGCCGACTGATGGCTTCAAGAGACACGGATAATGCACGCACACAATACGTACAGCGGGTCAGAGAACTGCTGTGATAAAGCATAAAAAGCAGAACACAGAAATTGGTGCTTTCTAGTAACAGGAACGACACAGAACAGACTGAGACAGGAAAATTCTTTCCTGCCATGCATATATGAAATATCGAATTAACATTACATCAAGAAAAACGAACAGACAAAAAACGAATATTCCAAAATGGTCGGGGCGAGAGGATTTGAACCTCCGACCACCTGCACCCCATGCAGGTGCGCTACCAGGCTGCGCTACGCCCCGAAAAAGAGATCTGGATTATATCGCAATAACCCGGGTGTTGCGGATTAGCGTTTCAGCAATTGCAGTACATCTTCAAGTTCAATACGAACCTGGTGCACTATCTGCTGACTCTGGGTAATGTCTTCCCTGGCATCTTCGCCAGACATTTTCTGGCGAGCACCACCAATCGTGAAACCCTGCTCATACAGCAGACTTCTGATCTGCCGGATCATCAACACATCCTGTCGTTGATAGTAACGCCTGTTACCGCGACGCTTTACCGGTTTTAATTGTGGAAACTCCTGCTCCCAGTAACGCAACACATGTGGTTTGACACCACAAAGTTCACTCACCTCACCGATGGTGAAATAACGCTTGCCGGGAATTGTTGGAAGTTCGTTGTTATTGCTCGCTTCCAGCATATGCCTCTACCCTCGCTTTGAGTTTTTGTCCCGAGCGGAAGGTAACTACACGGCGCGCTGATATCGGTATTTCTTCACCCGTTTTCGGGTTGCGCCCCGGACGCTCATTTTTCTCGCGGAGATCGAAATTTCCGAAGCCGGACAGTTTCACCTGACGTCCGTTTTCAAGCGCTACCCGGATTTCCTCGAAGAAGAGCTCAACCAGTTCCTTGGCTTCGCGTTTATTTAATCCCAGTTCTTCAAACAGCCTTTCTGCCATATCGGCTTTTGTCAGTGCCATAGTACTAATCTCTTAGTGTTGCCCCGAATTTCTCCCCAAGCTGGTCCGTCACTTTTACGACGACCGCCTCAATATCCTGCTCTGTTAGTGTGCGCGAATTATCCTGTAGTATCAAGCCAAAGGCGATGCTTTTTCGCCCTGTTTCTATGCCTTTCCCCTGATAAACGTCGAAAACCAGTATCTCCTGCAACAAATCCCCGGCAACCTCTCTGACGGCCGCCTTTAACGCGCCTGCCTGAAGGTCAGCATCCACCACCACCGCCAGGTCGCGACGTATCGATGGATAACGAGAAATTGACTGAAATTCTGTTAGTTGCGAAGCATTAACAGATTTATACTCAAGTTCAAACAGGCAAGTATCTGCAGCCAAATCACAGGTTCTGGCAAGCGAAGGATGTATGCGCCCCATCCACCCTATGGTTCTGCCGGCGCACTGGATAGCAGCGCTCTGACCCGGGTGCAATGCAGTGTGTTCACTACCGGTAAAAGTGAACCGGTCCGGATCACCGGTAAGCTGCAGCAAGGTTTCCACATCATTCTTTAAATCATAAAAATCGACGGGCTCTTCCTTACCATCCCAGCCTTCCGGCAATCGTGACCCGCTGATCACGCCGGCAAGCATCACATCCTGATAAATGACGCCGTCATCCTGCAAATAAAATCTGAGTCCATGCTCAAAGAAACGCAGCCGTGATTTCTGCCTGTGCACATTATGTTGAACCGCTTTCAACAACCCTGGCCAGAGGCTGGTACGCATTTCCGCCATCTCGGATGATATCGGGTTAGCCAGCCGCACCGGCACCATGCCGGGATTGATTTGCGCCTGCATGACCTCGTCAATAAAACTGTAGGTAACCGCTTCCTGATAACCACGCGCAACCAGAACATTACAAAACTCTATCAGGGGAATATCGGTTTCCGTAACAGCCTGCACTTCCATTGCTCCCAGCAGGGAAACACTGGGGAGGCGGTTGTAACCATATATCCTCCCTATTTCCTCAATCAGATCTGCCTCGATCTTGATATCAAACCGAAAACCCGGCGGCTGTACCAGCCAGCCATCATGCTGTTCTGTAACTGCCATTCCGAGCCGATCAAGAATATCAGCGACTTCACCATCATCAGGCAACATACCCAGCACACGCTGTATACGTGCCTTGCGCAACACAACCGGATTAGTTGCCGGCAAATGTTCACTGGACATAACCGTACTAACCGGCCCCGCCTCGCCACCGGTAATCCCGATCAGCAATTCCGTTGCACGTTCAATCGCACGCCGTTGTAACCCCGGATCCACGCCACGCTCAAACCGATGTGCCGATTCGGTGTGCATACCATAGGTGCGGGCACGGCCGGCAATCATTTCCGGTGGGAAAAAGGCGCACTCAAGGAACAGGTCCCTGGTATCTTCCTGCACTCCGGAATCGACACCACCCATTACACCGGCTATCGCCAGCGGTTTGTCGTGATCTGCAATGACCACCGTATCAGCATCCAGGGCAACGGTACGCTCATCAAGCAAGGTTAATTCTTCACCCTTGCCTGCGTAACGCACCCGCACCCCACCGGACAGCCGCGCCAGATCAAAGGCATGCATCGGCTGCCCCAGTTCCAGCAATACGTAGTTGGTAACATCCACAACCGCGCCAAGACTGCGTATACCACTGCGCCGCAAACGTTCCTGCATCCACAACGGTGTGCGTGCGTTTACATCAATCCCGCGAATCACGCGCCCCAGATATTGCGGGCAGGCTTCGGGGGCCTGTATGTCGATACCCAACTGATCATCAATGGTCGCCACAACCGGTGAAGTTGCGACAGTGGTGACAGCACTGCGCAACAGCGTTCCAACCTCACGCGCAATGCCCTCTATTCCCAGGCAGTCACCCCGGTTGGGTGTAAGATCCAGCTCGATAATGTTGTCATCCAGCCCAAGGAGATCCTGCAAGGTCTGCCCTGCTTCAGCCTCTACCGGCAATACCATCAGGCCATCATGGTCTTCGCCAAGTCCCAGTTCCTGCGCCGAGCACAGCATTCCCTGTGACTCGATACCGCGCAACTTGCTTTTCTTGATTTTTATACCGCCGGGCAGACACCCACCGACCGGCGCCAGCGGATATTTTCCGCCGACACTGACATTGGGCGCCCCACAAACAATCTGCAAGGGCTGTTCCTGCCCTGCATGCACCTGACAGACTCTCAGTTTGTCAGCATCCGGATGCTTGTCGACAGAGACCACTTCGCCGACCAGCAAACTCTCCAGACCAGCACCCGCCGGCTCAACAGAGTCGACCTCAAGTCCCGCCATGGTCAGCTGTTCCACCAGTTCCTCGGTAGAAACTGCCGGGTTAACCCACTCACGTAGCCATTTTTCACTGAATTTCATAAATTCCCAAAACCATTTAAACCTGTAGTCCCCTCCCCCTCAGGGGGAGGGTTAGGGAGAGGGGATCAAATAAAAGACTTCATGCCTTAAATTTTCCCCTCTCCCTGGCCCTCTCCCGAAGGGAGAGGGGATGCAATTTTCAAATACCTTAATACCGGCTAAACCAACTCAATTAAACTGCGTCAGAAAATTCATGTCGTTTTCAAAAAACAGGCGTAAATCATTCACGCCATAACGCAGCATTGCCAGCCGTTCAACACCCATACCAAATGCGAAACCGGTGAAGCGTTCATTATCTATTCCAACCTGTTCGAAAACGTTTGGATGCACCATGCCGCAACCCAGCACCTCCAGCCAGCCTGTATGGCTGCATACACGGCAGCCATCACCGGCACACATCACACACTGGATATCAACCTCGGCTGATGGTTCGGTAAACGGGAAATAGGACGGTCTGAAACGCACGGCCAAATCTTCCTGCTCGAAAAAGGCACGCAGAAATTCATCAATCAGCCCCTTCAGACTGGCAAAGCTGGCATGTTCATCAACCAGCAAACCCTCCACCTGGTGAAACATGGGCGTATGCGTCAGGTCAGAGTCACACCGGTAAACACGGCCGGGGGCAATAATCCGCAATGGCGGATCACGTTGCTCCATAACCCTGACCTGTACAGGTGATGTGTGAGTACGCAGCAGAGTCTGCGCATCAATGTAGAAAGTGTCGTGCATGGCACGCGCAGGATGATGATCCGGGATATTCAGCGCGCCGAAATTATGATGATCGTCCTCAATTTCCGGACCTTCCTCCACAGTAAACCCAAGCGGCAAAAACAGCTGCTCAATACGACGCGTAGTCCGCGTAACCGGGTGCAATCCCCCCTTCAACTGACCGCGGCCTGGCAAGGTTACATCAATCTTTTCGCCGGCCAGTTGCGCATCAAGCGCTGCGCACTGCAAGGTCTCGCCATGCGTATTGATGTTTTCCTGAATCAGCTGCTTAATGCGATTAATTTCCTGCCCGGCGACAGGTCGTTCATCTGCCGGCAATTTCCCCAGCTGTTTCAGCTGCTGTGTAAGCAAGCCCTTCTTGCCCAGGTAGTGCACACGCACTCTATCAAGCGCAGCAGCATCTGCTGCACTGGCTACTGCCTGCAGTGCTTCTTGCTCAAGTTCGTCCAGACTACTCAACTGACAGTTCTCCCTGTGCATTATTGTCCCCTCCCCTCAGGGGGAGGGTTAGGGAGAGGGGATCAAATAAAAGACTTCATGCCTTGAATTTTCCCTCTCCCTGGCCTCTCCCAAAGGGAGAGGGGATAGTCTTTTCAGCTTTCTGAATAACAAAAAAGGGGAAAGGTTTTACCCTTTCCCCTTTTTTGAATTTCGCTGCGGCAGTAAAGGGGCTATGCCGATAATCCGCCTTTGGCTTTTTCTGCCAATGCACTAAAACCTGCCGCATCAAAAACAGCCAGGTCAGCGAGTACTTTTCTGTCGACTTCAACATTGGCCTTGTTCAGCCCATCGATCAGGCGACTGTATGACAGACCGTTTTCACGTGCAGCCGCATTTATGCGTGCAATCCACAGTGTACGAAACTGGCGCTTGCGTTGACGACGGTCACGATAGGCATACTGACCCGCCTTGATGACAGCTTGTTTGGCGACACGGTAAATCTTGCTACGTGCGCCATAATAACCTTTCGCTTTACCCAGAACCTTCTTGTGTCTGGCGTGTGCGGTGACTCCGCGCTTTACTCTTGGCATTACTAACTACCTCTAAATATTCAAACAAATGGCAACATGCGGCGAACCATGGCGACATCTGCCTTGTTCACTTCAGCCGGTGAGCCCAGCTGACGCTTGCGCTTGCTGCTCTTCTTCGTAAGGATGTGACGAAGATGTGACTGGCCACGCTTGAAACCGCCTGAGCCCGTCTTTTTGAAGCGCTTCGCTGCACCCCGGTTCGTTTTTAACTTTGGCATTTCCTGTTACTCCACAATACTTAAATCTTTATAAACTCATTTCGGCTTACTTGTTCTTTTTAGGTGCAAGTACCATCACCATCAAGCGGCCTTCCATCTTTGGTTCCTGCTCTACTGTCCCGTAGTCATCAAGATCGACCTTCACTCGCTGCAATAGCTGCATACCCAGATCCTGATGCGCCATTTCCCGGCCGCGGAACCGCAGTGTTACCTTGGTTCGATCACCGTCTTCCAGGAAGCTGATCAGCTTGCGCAGTTTGATATTGTAATCGCCAATATCGGTACCCGGCCGGAACTTGATCTCCTTGACCTGGGTCTGCTTCTGCTTCTTCTTGGCTGTCTGGAGCTTCTTGTTCTCTTCAAACCGGAATTTGCCGTAATCCATAATCCGGCAAACAGGTGGCTCGGCATTCGGCGAAATCTCTACCAGATCAAGATTGATATCACTGGCTAACTTGTACGCCTCTTCAATTGAAACGACCCCGACCTGCTCACCTTCCTGATCAATTACGCGTACTTCAGGAACAATAATCTTTTCATTAATCCGGTGTTGCGGTTTTTTTGCAGCGATACTTCAGTCCTCCAAAACAGTACGGCCGTGGCTCGCAGACTCGGTTTTCAGTCCCTCGGCAAGCCGTTCTAACGGCATACTGCCCAGTTCCCCACCGCTTCGCGTGCGCACGGCCACGGTACCAGCTTCCACCTCCCGATCGCCGATTACCAGCAGATAGGGAACGTGTTTAATCGTGTGCTCGCGGATTTTAAAGCCGATCTTCTCATTTCTCAAGTCCGAATTAACTCTCAGGCCCTTATTTCTCAAGGATTCTTCCACTTTTCGCGCATAGTCAGCCTGCTTGTCCGTAATATTAAGGATAACGGCCTGTACCGGAGCCAGCCAAAGTGGCAGTGAACCGGCGTAATGTTCGATCAAAATCCCTATAAATCGCTCCAGTGAGCCCAAAATAGCCCGGTGCAGCATGACAGGCACCTGTTTGCTGCCGTCTTCAGCGATATAGTGCGCCCCCAGCCGGCCAGGCATGGAGAAATCCAGCTGAATCGTACCCAGTTGCCAGACCCGACCCAGGCAATCCTTCAGGTTGAACTCAATCTTGGGCCCGTAGAAGGCGCCTTCCCCCGGCTGCAGTTCCCAGTCCAGCTGCTTGTGATCCAGCACGGCCTGCAATGCGGCCTCTGCCTTGTCCCACAAGCTATCATCCCCCACCCGATCTGCAGGACGGGTCGAGAACTTCACGCTGACTTCACCAAAGCCGAAATCGGCATACACCTGATACAACAGATCGATAAATGATGAAACCTCATCCTGTATCTGATTTTCAGTACAAAAGATGTGCGCATCATCCTGTACAAAATTTCGCACTCGCATGAGGCCATGCAATGTCCCTGAAGGTTCATTGCGGGTACAGGAGCCAAACTCTGCCAGACGCAACGGCAAGTCGCGATAACTTTTCAGCCCCTGATTGAAAACCTGAATATGCGCCGGGCAGTTCATCGGCTTGATGGCATAGGTACGGTTTTCCGACTCCGTGGTAAACATGTCATCGGAAAATTTTTCCCAGTGTCCGGACTTCTCCCACAGCGAACGGTCAATAATGTGCGGGGTATGGATTTCCTGGTAGCCTTGCCGCTTCAGCCTGCCACGGATATATTCCTGGATCACCAGGTAGATCTGCCAGCCACTATCGTGCCAGAACACCATGCCCGGGGCTTCTTCCTGGGTGTGATACAGATCCATGACCTTGCCAAGCTTGCGGTGATCACGCTTCTCCGCTTCTTCCAGCCGTTCGAGATAGGCCTTCAGCTCTTTCTTGTCGCGCCAGGCAGTGCCGTATATGCGTTGCAGCATGGGGTTATTCGAATCACCGCGCCAGTAGGCGCCCGCCAGCTTCATCAGCTTGAAGCCCTTGCCAAGCTTGCCGGTACTGGGCAAATGCGGACCGCGGCAGACATCAAACCAGTCGCCCTGACGGTAGACCGAGACTTCCTCGCCTTCCGGGATTACGTCATTGATGATTTCAACCTTGTAGGCTTCACCGATCTCAGCGAACACCTTGACGGCCTGATCACGGTCCCAGACCTCGCGTTCGATTTTAAGATCACGCTTTACAATCTCGTGCATGCGTTTTTCGATGGCCGTGAGGTCTTCCGGTGTAAACGCCTCATCACGGGCAAAATCGTAGTAAAAACCGTCTTCGATGGCCGGGCCAATAGTCACCTGGGTGCCGGGATACAGTTCCTGCACAGCCTGCGCCATTACATGTGCCGCATCATGACGCATCAGCTCAAGCGCATCCTCGTCCCTGCTGGTTATGATCGCGAGCGCTGCGTCCTGTTCGATGACATGCGAGGTATCCACCAGCACACCATCAACCTTGCCGGCCAGTGCCGCCCTGGCAAGTCCCGGCCCGATATCGGCAGCGATATCAAAAACGGAAACAGACTGATCAAATTCACGGCGACTGCCGTCGGGGAGAGTAACTGTAGGCATATGCTGCTCCAGTGGTGACCAATACGAGAGGCCACATGAAATATTCTTGCGAAATTTCCTGTATTTAAATGGTAGGCGCGAGTGGATTCGAACCACCGACCCCCACCATGTCAAGGTGGTGCTCTAACCAACTGAGCTACGCGCCTGCGAAGGAAAGGGAAGATACAAGATTTGAGGGTATTTTTGCAAGTTTACCGCGGAGATATCTAATTCAGTGTAGGAGCGGACCGTGTCCGCGATCGCTGCCGAATCAACACCATCGCGGACAAGGTCCGCTCCTACAACTGAATTGATGGCGTTGGCGTCGTAATTTTATGACCAGGTCAATCCGCCAGGCCCAGATTACCCAGCTGGATATGGCGGATCTGGTCACGTAACCGTGCGGCCTCTTCAAACTCCAGGTTCCGGGCATGTTCATACATCGTCTGCTCCAGCTTGCCGATCTCTTTTGCCAGCTGCGCAGGCGTCATGCGGCCGTAGCTAATCATCTCCTCCGCCACCCGGGAATAGCCCCGTGTAGATGACCTGCCTGGCCCCAGCGCACCTTCAAGAATATCTGTCACCGCTTTCTTTACACCACTCGGAGTAATGCCATGCGCCTCATTAAACGCCTGCTGTTTTTCCCTGCGGCGTGTGGTTTCGTCGATAGCACGGCGCATTGAGCCGGTAATTTTGTCGGCGTAGAGAATAGCCTTGCCATCAACATGACGGGCTGCCCGCCCGATCGTCTGGATCAGTGAACGTTCCGAACGCAAAAAGCCTTCCTTGTCGGCATCCAGTATGGCAACCAGGGAGACCTCGGGTATATCCAGCCCCTCGCGCAGCAGGTTAATACCGACCAGCACATCAAATTCACCCAGCCGCAGGTCACGGATGATTTCCACTCGCTCAACGGTATCAATATCCGAGTGCAGATAACGCACCCGCACACCATGTTCTGCAAAATACTCGGTAAGGTCTTCCGCCATCCGTTTGGTCAACGTCGTCACCAGCACACGATCACCCACCGCCACCCGCTGGCGAATCTCCGATAACAGGTCATCTACCTGGGTACCGGCCGGGCGAACATCTATTTGCGGGTCTATTAATCCTGTCGGCCGAATCACCTGTTCGACCACCGCTCCGGCATGTTCTTCCTCATACGTCCCCGGGGTTGCAGACGTAAATATCACCTGCGGCGCCAACGCTTCGAACTCATCAAAGCGCAGTGGCCGGTTATCAAGCGCCGACGGCAAGCGAAATCCGTACTCGACCAGGTTTTCCTTGCGGGAACGATCGCCTCGATACATTCCGCCCAGCTGCGGGATGGTGACATGCGATTCATCGATGACCAGCAACGCATTCTGAGGCAGATAGTCGAACAATGTTGGCGGTGGCTCCCCCGCCTTGCGGCCGGACAAATAGCGTGAATAATTCTCGATGCCCGAGCAGTAGCCAAGCTCCGTCATCATTTCCAGATCAAACAGGGTTCGCTGCTCCAGTCGCTGTGCCTCCACCAGCTTGTTGTTGTCGTTAAGCTGTTTGAGCCGCTGCTTTAATTCAACCTTGATATGTTCCATCGCCCCGTGAATAACCTCGCGTGGCGTAGCGTAATGTGTCTTGGGATAGATTGTCAGGCGCGGCACCCGGCGCAGCACCTCGCCGGTCAACGGATCAAACCAGGCCAGCGTATCGATCTCGTCATCAAACAGCTCGACACGCACCGCCTCGCCATCCGACTCCGCCGGAAAAATATCAATTACCTCGCCGCGGACCCGATAGGTAGCACGGTGCAGTTCTACATCATTACGGCTGTATTGCAGCTCAGCCAGGCGTCGCAACAAGGCACGCTGGTCCAGTTTCTCGCCACGCACCAGGTGCAGCACCATCTTCAGGTAGGCACGCGGGTCTCCCAGGCCATAGATTGCCGAGACCGTCGCCACGATGATGGCATCCGGCCGCTCCAGCAGGGCCTTGGTGGCTGACAGGCGCATCTGCTCGATATGCTCATTGACCGAGGCATCCTTCTCTATAAAGGTATCAGAGGCCGGCACATAGGCCTCGGGCTGGTAGTAGTCGTAATAAGAGACAAAATATTCAATGGCGTTATCGGGAAACATTTCCCGCATTTCCCCGTACAACTGCGCCGCAAGGGTCTTGTTGGGGGCCAGTATCAGGGTCGGACGTTGCACGTCCTGGACCACATTGGCAATGGTATAGGTCTTGCCCGAACCGGTAACACCGAGCAGGGTCTGATGGGCCAGCCCGTCCTCCAGCCCCTCGACCAGCGCCTTGATCGCCGCCGGCTGGTCACCGGCGGGCTGCATCTCCGTGCTCAGCTGGAATAGTTCACTCACAGGCTTTTAGCAGACAACGGGTATTGAGTATGATAAACATGTGGTTCTTCGACTATCTGGCTAACGGGACACGACATTGGACAAGCTCAAACTGGCGAAACGGGTACAACGCGTCAAACCCTCTCCAACCCTGGCGGTTAACGCGCGGGTTACCGAGCTGCGCGCAGCCGGCAAAAACATCATCGGGCTGGGTGCGGGCGAACCGGACTTTGACACACCGGACCATATCAAGGACGCGGCCATCCAGGCGATCAAGGATGGTTTTACGCGCTATACCGCAGTCGACGGTACCCCTGCGCTAAAAAAAGCCATTATAGCGAAATTCAAACATGATAACGGGCTGGACTATGCCGCCGACCAGATACTGGTTTCCTGTGGCGGCAAGCAGAGCTTCTACAACCTCTGCCAGGCCCTGCTCAATAGCGGTGACGAAGTTATTATCCCTGCTCCCTACTGGGTTTCCTACCCGGACATGGTGCTGCTGGCCGAGGGAGAACCCGTGATTGTCTCCACCGGAGTGGATAGCCGCTTCAAGATCACACCTGGACAACTGGCGGCTGCTATCACACCGAAAACCCGCCTGGTCGTCATCAACAGTCCTTCCAATCCCACCGGG
This sequence comes from Gammaproteobacteria bacterium, assembly GCA_030632175.1. Lineage (GTDB taxonomy): Bacteria > Pseudomonadota > Gammaproteobacteria > UBA9214 > UBA9214 > UBA9214. Next base: position 1,533 of record DAOVVG010000048.1, on the reverse strand, counting down.
GTTGCCTATACCCGTGCAGAGCTTGAGGCGCTGGGCAAGGTACTGCAGCAACATCCACAGGTGCTGATCGCCACTGATGACATGTACGAACATATCCTCTGGAGTGCAGAGCCCTTCAGCAACATTCTGAACGCCTGCCCGGACCTGTACGACCGCACCATCGTTTTAAACGGCGTATCCAAGGTCTATGCCATGACCGGCTGGCGAATTGGCTATGCCGGCGGTCCGGCCGAATTAATTAAGTCCATGAAGAAGGTCCAGTCACAGAGCACCTCCAACCCGGCCTCCATCTCACAGGTCGCGGCGCAGACCGCCCTGGAAGGCGACCAGTCCTGTATCCAGCCAATGATCAAGGCATTCAGGGAACGTCATGACTATGTGGTCGAGGCCCTGAACCAGATTCCGGGGGTTGTTTGCCTGCCGGCCGATGGGACGTTCTATTGCTTTCCGCATATGCAGGCCGTGATTGACCGGCTTGAGAGCGTCAGTAACGACATCGAACTTGCCGAGTACCTGCTGGACAAGGCCGGTGTGGCACTGGTGCCGGGCTCTGCCTTTGGCGCCCCGGGTTACGTACGCATCTCCTTCGCTACCAGCATGGAGATTCTCAAGGACGCCCTCACGCGCCTGACCAAGGCACTGACAGCCTGACCCGGCTTCTGCTGACAGCACAATACATAACTGCCTGATTCCCTCTCCGGCAGTTCTCCACGACAATACAGAACACCTCTTGTAGGAGCGGACCATGTCCGCGATTTCTTTTCTATTATGAAATCGCGGACATGGTCCGCTCCTACAGGTTTTTTATTAACTCTCATCAAACACGGATGTTGGATGACCATGCGCAATTACCGCCAGGGCGGACTGACTCTGCCCGAATTAATCGTGAGTCTGTCGGTCATATCAATCCTGTCTGTGGGCAGCGTTAGCGGCATGCAAGGTTTCATCCAGGAAAACCGCATGGCTGCAGAGGTCAACCAATTTGTTACTGCACTACATCTTGCGCGCAGCGAAGCAGTAAAACATGGACTGAGAGTGGTGCTCTGCCCCAGTAGTGACGGGTTCAACTGCGGTGATAGCAAGGAATGGATAAATGGCTGGATACTGTTCGCGAGCAACGACCGGGAGCGTGATACGGACGAACGCCTGCTACAAACAGGCTCTCCATTATCGTCTGGCATCCGCATGAGCAGCAGCAATTACCGGAAACGCATTGTCTACCAGCCCGACGGTGCCAGCCCCGGCACGAACAGCTCCTTCACCTTCTGCGATAACCGTAAACGGGTAAAACCCCGGGTTATTTGCCTCTCAAATACCGGCCGGCCACGACTTACCTGGACACGCTGTGACGGAAAACCGGTTAATTGTTCATAAACAACTGGAAAAACACAAAGATACGGCGTTGACCGAAAACCCCGCCATCCAGTATGATGCGCAGCCTGCAAGTTTTCTATTCCCCGGTAGCTCAGCTGGTAGAGCGGGTGACTGTTAATCACTAGGTCGGCGGTTCGAGCCCGTCCCGGGGAGCCATTT
>DAOVVG010000277.1 GCA_030632175.1 Gammaproteobacteria bacterium | reverse complement strand
CCGGTCTCGCCGATGGCAACAACCTTTGGATGCTTTGCCAGTTCTACCAGCTCGTCAATATCCGGATCATGGCCGCCCTGTTCGTTTGGGTGTAGCCCAACAGATACCGATACCTGCTCATGGGGCTCGGCAAGCGCGAGCATACCGGGATAGTCTTCCATGTTTATGGAGACACACAGAAAATGACCGACATCCTGTTGCCGCGCAGCATCCAGCACGCCTTCGATGCGACCGCCGAAGGGTTCCAGATCAAGCATGTCCAAATGACAGTGTGAATCAACCAGCATGGTGTAACCTCAAAGAAAATTGAGGGTGCATAATAGAGGGTTTGATGCGTGCCGCAAAGACCTGCGGCAGACAATTACATGGTGTGGGTTGGCCGGTCGCTTTCGAGTGCACCCGCCAGGAAACCTTCAATCTTGTTGCGCGCGGCGCCTTCGTCCTGATCACTGAACTGCACGCCGATGCCGGCTGCCCGGTTTCCCTGCGCGCCTACCGGCGTGATCCAGATAATTTTACCTGCGACCGGTATTTTTTCCGTTTCATCCATCAGCGTAAGCAGCATAAAGACTTCTTCACGCACCCGGTAGGATTTCTTGGTCGGTATAAACAGTCCGCCACCCTTCACGAACGGCATATAGGCCGCATACAGGGCGCTCTTGTCCTTGATGGTCAGTGAAAGAATACCCTGACGTGGTGCTGCAGCTGTAGCCATAACTTGTCCGCCCTTACTCTAACATCCGTGAATTTATCCTTTACCTTTGCGCCGCCCAGGCCAGCAGGATGTCTTCAGTCAGCAACTGGCGATTCAAACTCCCCGCCGTCAACCGCAAAATCCTGTTTATACGCTCCAGCAGCTCGAAAACTACCCTGCAATCGAGTCTGTTTGCAAGTGTTGAAAGCCCATCCTGCAAATCAGCACTGCGCGCCTGGCCAGCCTCTCCGGTCATCCTTATCCTTATCAGGTCCATCAGCCATTCACGCATCCAGCGTATACCCTGCATTTCCTCATCCTTGCTCCAGCCCTGTGCAACCGTCAGCGGCGAAACCCGCTTCTCCAGAATGCCCACCAGCGCATTGAAGTGCTCCTGCCTCCCTTCCACGCTGCCTGTTTGAGCCAGTCTGAGTGCCTCCAGCGGGGCTCCATGTGCCAATTGCAGGCAGGTTTGAGCTAAATCACCACATCCCTGACCCTGAAGCCACTGCAGCGCCAACTGTCGCTCCGGGGCCTCTATTTTCAGCTGCTGGCAGCGGCTGCGCACCGTGGCCGGCAGCCGGGCCGGACAGGCGGAAACCAGCAGCAGTACTGTGTTATCGGACGGTTCTTCCAGTGTCTTTAACAGGCTGTTGGCAGCATTTTTATTCATGGCGTCAGCCGGATCCAGCACCGCTACCTGATAGCCTCCATGGTGGCTGCTCAGAACAAGATTGCTGGCCAGGGTTCGTATCTGATCGACCTTGATTTCCTTGCTCTTCTTGCCCGTTTTTTCATCAACAGCATGACTGACATGAAAGTAGTCAGGGTGACTGCCACTGGCAAACTGGATACAACCCGAACACTCACCACAAGGCGTATGCATCCTGGTTGGCTGCTGACACAATAACAGTTGCGCCAGGTATTCCGAAAAAGCGGACTTGCCCATTCCCGGCTGGCCAGTCAGCAGCAGGGCGTGCGGCAAGCGCCCCTGCTTCAGCACGGCAACTACCCTGTCACGGACAGGCTCCAACCAAGGGTAAAAATCAGGCATGCGGGCAATTATAGGGGAAACACATCAGGCTGAGCGGATTTCTTCGCCAGGCATTACTGCCCGGGGACATGGCTGAAGAACAGCGTCAGTTGCAGACCGAGTCGTTGATTCACGCCATCCAGCACAGCATTGCCATTAGTCTTCGCCGACCCTGTGCGGTTATCCGCATTCACGTCACGCCACTGGTAGGTCAGCGTCGCGCGACCCTGTTTGTGGAAAAAATACTCACCTGTCAGTGTCCAGATATTCCAGTTGGCCTCACGTTCCTCACTGCCCTTGTTGCGATCATATTCATCATAGCGAATATTCACCGTCGTCCTGCGCTTCAGCCCCAGGTGCTGTTGAATGTCGTAACCGACATCGACATACCAGCCCTGGTTCCTGCCATCGGTGTCGTAACGAATACTCTCCATTCCACCATGTTGTTGATTGGCTGCAACCGACGGAAACTGGACACCATCGAAGATCAACCCGTCTACGCGTGAAATTTCTGCTTCGAAACGCATCTGGCCCAGCTCATCAAACGGCTTGTTAAAGTACTCTACGCCGATACCCCAGTAGCGCTGGTCGTAGTCATGCTCAAATCCATTATTCACGACCCCCCTACCCGAGCTGGTCGGACCAATGGGCAGGCCGGTAATCACATCAACCGGGCCGGCCGGGTTAAATTCGCCGCCGGCGACACTCAGATCATCAATACCATCGCCGTCTATATCTGTATTAAAGGTGACATCCCCCTTCTGCAGGAAACCATAGAGCATGGCATCGTGCCGGCGCGGACCACGCGTCTTGTCAAACAGTTTGGCAAACGACAGCCAGTAGTACTGGCGGTAGTTATCATCCCGGTTCCACTCATCCAGCGTGGTGCCATTGCCCAGCGCTGCGGCATAGGTGAATTCCCACGGGCCGCCGGAGGCAGCCGGGAATTCGGCCCAGTCAAATACCTCAACCCCGATGTCACGTGCGGCATTGGCCGGTACCGAGTCCGGAAAGTTGAAACGCCCGTTGTCGCTGGCCATACGCCGAATGGCGTTTTGAAAGGTCATCTCGGGCATGTATACGTGAACACGCCGCGCCGGTGTCGAGTGTGACAGCGCCTCCGAGGTTTCCGAGAACAGGAACTGGCCCGCCCTGAAACGCGCGCCAAGATTAGCGAGACCGCTGGCATCCTTGCCCCTGGATAGATGATTAAAGGTAATGGACGCATCCAGCACCCGGACAAAGCGATCATCACGGTTAACGCCGTTATCCGCAAACTCCGTCATGAAGAAATAATCAATGTCGCGACTGACCGGCAAAATCGTGCCGCGGGCACCCAGGCGCGCGCGCCGCAGATAGAAATCACTGTAATGCTCGCGATCCGGCGCTATCGTTCCGGGCACCTGTTGCTTGCCGTTCGCATTCGGACCGGTGGTTCCGGCAACGGTATTGCCGGCGAGCGCCCCGACGGCACCACTGATGCGGTCGTTGTATTCCCTTGTATAGGTTGGCTGAATAAAACCGAAGAATTTCACCGCATGCGGCGTATTACCGGGTTCAGTACCGCGCAGCTTGAACCAGTTGGCAGCATTTGCCTGTTGTGCGTAAAGAAGAACGCTCACAAGCAGCAGATAAACAGGCCAAAAATACGGTAGTTGCCTCTTTTTCTTCATTTCTTTGTTCATTT
>DAOVVG010000007.1 GCA_030632175.1 Gammaproteobacteria bacterium | reverse complement strand
GATAACTTAAAGCTGAATGTCCCGGAAATTGATTCCCAGCACGAGACAATGATAAGGCTGGTTAACCAGCTCCATGAATCCATGCTGCAAGGTACAGACAGAGAAGTCCTGCGCGGTCTCATGTCGCAGCTGATCGAGCACACACGGATTCACTTTTCCTATGAAGAGCAGTTGATGTCGCAGTACAGCTATCCAGAATACGAGGCGCACAAATCAGAACACAACAAGTTCATGCAACATCTAGTCGATCTTGCAGAGAGCTATCACAGCGGTGAGCTTCTCCTCTCGTTCGCCGTCGTGCTTGAACTCAAGGGCTGGGCTACGGTTCATATCGAAGAGTTCGATATGCCGCTGGGCGCCTTCCTAAAAAGTTGGGAGGGAGCCGGAGCAGCACCGCCACCTATCAGTAATGGAACATTTGGGTTGAAAGCAATCATCTGACTGAACCAGTCAGTAATTATTACCCTAAATGACCGAGATCGGCCCAGGCTGTGTAAAAACAAAAAGTGATTTTTGAAAGTGGGATAACGTGGCGACTATCGGATCAATGTAGCCGGGGTGCTCCACATTACGCAGACATGTATGAAGCTATTCGCATTTAAGTGGTAAATATTTTTGCAATTTTTGAAAATGATGCGTTTTTACACAGCCTCGGCCGAACTAAGACCTTTAACCCTCAACCTGCTGTAATTTCAAAGGAAGGTCTCGAATCGACCCTTTGTAGTCCTTCGAGATAAATGCTCGAACGGCTGGAAACCAGCGTATTCCGGACATCCCATACGGGGTGATATCTGGTCACTTATTGGCGCGCCTACCGGTAGGGGCCAGCTATCGGAGGAGCACCCTGAAACCACGGCGTCGAATGTGCGGAATGGGCGTTATGTCAAAAAATTTCCTATCCCTTATTCTTTCGTGATGATCGTCTCACGGTACGCGTGCCAGGTGGCGTAACCGAGCACCGGGACTATGAACGCGAGGCCGACCAGTGCGGTCGCGAATCCTACAGCTGTAAGTACAAAGATCAGCAACGCCCAGAGCACCGAAACCCGCTTATTTCGCAACACCGCATTGATGCTTGTTATTAGCGCCGTCGTCGCATCGGCGTCCTGGTGCAGGATCATCGGTAGTGCGAACGCGCTGGCACAAAAGACCAAGCCTGCGAAAATCATGGCGATCAACAAGGAAACCGCGAAAGAAAGGGTTGTCTGCTCGGGTGTCGATTCAGCCCCGATCACCATCGATACCACGATCGATACCCCGTAGACCAGGATCAAGAACATTATGCCAAGAATCAGCGCAAGCATTAGCTCGTGCCCCATTTCATGGAAAGCCTTCTGGCGCTCGTGACGGAAGGTCGGCTTGCGGTTCAGTTCGAGTTGATGGCTAATGTCGTAAAGACCGAGGGCGAGTGCGGGCCCCACGAACAGGAAGCCGAAAAGGAGGCTGAAGACCAGGGCATTATTGTCCTTGATCCATGCAAAATAAAGAAGCAGCCAACCAATAAAGACGAAAATCCCGCCGTAGGTCAGGCTGTGCCAGGGTACGCGCCGGAAATCCTGCCAGCCCTTTTTCAGCCACCTGAAAGGGGCACTCAAAGAGAGCTTACGGCAAGGTGCGTAGAGGGGAATACCATTCCCACTAGAACCTACTGTTTGCATTCCGCACCTCCTTCTTTTAACCATAGTAGAATCGATGGCGTTTTCCAGACGCCGCCCATGCCCTCGTTGGATGAAAAAACCGGGTCAGAGAGGGATAGGAAATCGCTTTTTGACACAATATACATTGTATGCGCACCCGAGCCATTCCGAGAGCCCCCGCCACGCCACCAGCGGCCCGTTGCGGCCGTGTCATCAGGCCAGCCAGCGGTATCGGAGAATCGCCTGTCGCTGACCGCGCAGGGGCGGGTGCGCTATGACATGAAGGGATTCACTAATGCCGCGGGCGCATGGATGCGCAGGAGCGGCCCAGCTCAAGACCCCGTACCGTGACGGCACCACGCATGTGATGTTCGAGCTTCTCGATTTCATTGCGCATCTCGCGGCCATGGTGCCCAAATCCCGGGTGAACCTAACCCACAATCACGACCTGTATTTCCGCGCCGTGTTATTGATCCGAGTTGCTGCGGATTAATAACTCTAATTGAATGACCGCTTACAGTATAACCAGACGTTCACCAGTATTTAGCGAATGACGTGTACTGGCCGGTTCCAGTCTTCATCGGGCATTGCAACAATCGGCAAGAGGCGAGCCAGGAACGGGAGGTATCAGCCTGCGATTTCAACCGGTTGTTTAGTCGCTGCTTATATAATCAATGGCTTAACGACAGGAGTCGACCCTTTCAAGACCTTCAAGATTATTGCTCTCATCGACAGGATTCGCAATCTGTAAGTGTTCTGTATGGTGAGCAAGGGTAACGTCAGTGGTAATTAGTCAAATAAATAATGACGACTGGCTAAAGCTAATAAAAAGTTGGTCGATAAAGTCAAATGAAGAAATCACGTGTGTTGGGTGCAGGTGCGCCGCTATCTTCAGCTTAATCATTATTTCATCCCATGCGGCTCTGGTATCACGCTCGGGTTGCAAGTCTTGATATCAGTGGCGTCACTGGATGGCGGTTGCCCTCATGACCTCGGGACAATAGAAGCTCTACCTCTCTGCGTGTACAACAGGGGTGTAATACTTCTTCGAACAATAGGATAACAATTAGAGAAGTGCTATGGCGGACATATACTGAAACAATGAACATTAAAAACACACGGATGTCGACAGTAATATTCTCTTTCTTAATGCTCGTAAGCAGCATAGCGACAGCGAGCGTAATCTTGTCACCCACGGCCGTCATCGGAAATACCATGGGGACGGGAGATAATGGTGGCTCAACCACCAATATCATTAACCAGTCTGGATTATCATCGGGGTTTGTTAGCGGTATAACTGACTTCAGTACATACCTTGCAACGAATCCAATCCACGATTCAAACATCGAAGACAATGCATGGGCAGGCGGAAACGGTCCGGTTCTTGGTGATCTTGATTTCGATCTGGGTGATACTTTCTTAATAAGTTCCATGGCACTTTGGTCGCAATCAAATTCTAATGGAATCGACAGTTTTACCGTTTTCTCATCTTTAGATGCCACGTTCTCTAGTGCTATTAATTTAGGAACGTTCTCTGCTAGCGAACTTAACCCAATTACAGTCCAAACATTTGAAACATCATCAACAGCACAATTTATTAGGCTCCGGGTAAACTCTACCCACGTTGGTGGCAACGCCGTTAATATTGGTGAAGTCGCATTTGAAGTTAGCGCCGTAGTACCCATCCCGGCTACAGCCTGGCTCTTCGGTTCCGGCCTGCTAGGTTTAATCGGGGTAGCAAGACGCAAGAAATCAGCTTAACCAATTACAATCTATCAACAGCGGCGGCCTTCTGGTCGCCGTTTTTGTTTGTGCTAAAGGTCCGGAGTTGGCCGGTTGTCGCCGTTTAGTGGTGGCTAATATAAGCGGCGACTAAACGAGAAAGAACGACCCTAAGGCGTCATTAGAGCAGAATAACTGAATGGCGGCTTTAGAGAAATGCAGACATTCAATAACCAACCCTAACCAGTCAGAACTGATCGCCCAGAGGCAACAAGCCAGCTTTGCTTTGGGGCAATGGTGTGGGTGAGTTGAGTTAGTTCAACGTCTGTTGGTGCTTTGACCCAGCGTAACCGCACCCATGTTGGCCTCAGTTCTTGTATGGTCGGCTTTGCAGATCAGATCCGTGGCAAGGGTGCGATTGATGATAATCAGGACTGCGAATGTTGCGGTTACAAGACCCTGTCAATTAGTTGCTGGATAAAAAACGGGGATGAATCACTTCATCCCCGCTCCTGCATTGCACGTATTTACCCCTGCCTACAGTAATCCTGCATTAACCTCAAACCACCGTTATGCTGGTTCGCGTTGTGCCGAGTACTGCACCGGTTATCCAATGGATGACATCTGTTTCAACCAGGAAGGTACCCGTTTGGGTTGGCTCAAAGATAATGTCATAGCGTTCGGCTGATGCAGCACGTATTTCAGTCACGCTAACAGGGTTGGGTAATGGCCGGCCATCCGAGGAATAGATCTTCCCGGTCAAGCCACCAAAGCGAATTTCCTGCGGGTGATAACCTGCACAGACATAACGTGCCAGTAACTTCTGACCGACCTGTACGGTTGCCGATATCGGCGGTAAATTCATTGCACTGTCGCCACTGCCATCAACCCCGGTAATCACGAAATAGTCGGGGTTGAGTTCATTAAACCCGACATCCCCACCACAGGTACCCGCCGCCCAATCATTGTTATGCCAAGATGAGTCAATTTCATCCACGGCCCAGATGGCTTCCACATCATAGGCCGGACCACCTTCGAACAAAGTTCCCGGCCCGCTGGGCGGGTCAACAATCAATGCGCCATACATACCCATTTCTGCATGCAGCACGGTATTGGTATGGCAGTGATAAAAATAGGTGCCGGCATGCATGGGGCGCCACTGATAGGTGTATGTGCCCTGCACGTCCCAGGTGATATGACCAACACCATCTGAGTGGTCAGCCGGTTCGATACCGTGGTGGTGCACCGTGTGCATCCACATCATGCCGACATTGAGGACAGTATGTACGATCTGGCCCTGGTTCAGGCGCATGGCCGCGGAAGGAAATGTTCCGCCAGCAGCGCCCATTCCTCCACCACCCATACCACCCATACCATCGATACCGCCGCCACCGCCGCCGGTATCAGCGAAACCCCACATATTCACGACATTCCCGTCATCCATGGTTAATGGAATTTGCATATCAATATCGCGGTTGTATGTGACATCAGGCGTGACAATGCCGGGTGTAGCCGGTGCAGCGGGATATACGTAACAGGCGCCACCCATGCCGCCACCACCGCCACCCATGCCGCCACCGCCACCGCCCATACCACCGCCACCCATACCCATCATCGGAGCGTATTTATCCAGAATATTGAACATGATTGATTCCCCCTTTATTCAAAATAAATGTCAGTCAATGAACCAAACATGTACAGACCACCGCCAGATGTCTGGGACATTTCAGTGTGCAGATGCATTGGGTACGTGCCCGTGTTGACCAGCGGCCATGCATCCGGTGGGGATTCAAAGGGGTAAATGGCATCGCATTTACCCATACCGCCTTCCAGGTAAATGCAGTCTTTTATCCAAACGTCATCACGCACGTTTCCATTATCAGTAAGCCATTCCATATGGTTGCCGTGTGTGTGCACCGATGACTGACACATCCCCGGGTTAAGGATACGCAGCAAGGTGCGATCACCGACATGACCATGCAGGGCAGAACGCGGATCATGCATGGCGTCGATAGTGGGATCGCCAGCGCCTGGTGCACCCGGTGGACGCCCACCCAGTCCATTGATCGTGAAGTAGCGCGGGCTATATGCCGTGTTCGGCGTATTGCCAAAACGAACCGCGTTATGCCAGACCGGGTCAATATCATGGAAAATCCAGAAATGTTGTTGCACGAAAGTCGGGCTTCCATCATAAAGCTCATCGCTGCTACCACTTGGCATTACCGCAAAACCACCATGCAACCCGGTCAGGCGGTTATACGGCGCGTTGCGAGAGTCATGGTAAAGATACGTTCCCGGGTTTGCCGCAGTGAATGAAACCGATGCGGTTCTCCCTGCACGAATGCGACCGGTATCAACGGGATTTCCGTTGCCGTCCAGTAAACCATCAATGGTAAAGTTATGACTGCGGTTAAGGGTATTGACGATGGTGATGTTAACGGTATCGCCTTCCTGGACAATCATGTGCTCGCCAGGCACCGCCAGGCTATTGGTGTTGTTGCTAAAGCCCTGAAAGTACACATCGACACTATCAGCCTGTGTAATGAAGCCTTCGGTGATATAAAAGGTTTTGTTGATGGTTGCCGCGTGGCTACGTGGCGTCCAGATTAGAAGACCGGCCGTCCCGGCAAGCATGGTGGCGGCGCTCGCACTACTGAATTTCAGAAAATTTCTTCTATCCATAACTCCCCCCCAGGAATGTTTGAATACAGAAATGTGGATCTAGAATGTATCCATTTATACTTATCCTTTGATTATACTTATCCTTTGAAACACATGCCCATCGAACAATCGTTACGATCAGAAAGATCTCCAATTAACGCGCCTTAACGTAACAGGTTCGTCCTCCGCCTGTCTGTGCCGCAGGTTACATAAGCAGAATGCGAGTGAAGCATTTGTATTCGGTCAAACAACCCCGACCGACATTCGAAAGGCTCAAATAATCTTTTGAAGATTGTTATAACTCAGTCTAACTATAACTGATTCGCATTAGCGTTCGTTTTAGGCGAATGACCGGAACTGGCCGATCAGGAATTCCGTATCAGCGATATTTTCTGTGTCCGGGGAACGGCAACTCCGGGTCGGTTCCAGTCCTTTAGTGAACTCTTATTTTAGAATCAGTCCCCAGGTCGTTTTTCGGCGGCGGGTTCAACTTCATGAATCAGAACAGGCGGCCTGACAGATAACAGGACGTGCAACAACAATCAGGAAACTATCCGGTCGAAGACAATAAACTTGCCGGGTGAGCAATCAGGAACTGGTGCCGCCTACCGTCAGTTTATCGATCAGCATGGTCGGCTGCCCTACCCCGACTGGAACACTCTGGCCTTCCTTGCCACAGGTGCCGACACCGGGATCCAGCTGCAGGTCGTTACCGAGCATGGAGACATGTTTCAGTACTTCCGGGCCGTTTCCGATCAGCGTTGCACCCTTGACCGGGCGTGTGACCTTGCCATTTTCAATCAGGTAGGCTTCGCTGGCAGAGAACACAAACTTGCCAGAGGTAATATCGACCTGGCCACCACCAAAGTTGACGGCGTAGATACCCTTGTCGACGGATGCGATGATTTCCTGCGGGTCGTGCTCACCGGCCAGCATGTAGGTATTGGTCATGCGCGGCATGCGCAGCTGCGCATAGGACTCGCGGCGACCATTACCGGTGGAACCCACACCCATCAGACCGGCATTCATGCGATCCTGCATGTAACCTTTGAGAATACCGTTTTCGATCAGCACCGTATTCTGCGTAGCAATGCCTTCATCATCAACATTCAGCGAACCACGTCGTCCACTGATGGTACCGTCATCCACCACGGTACACAGCGGCGAGGCCACTTGCTGTCCGACCATGCCGGCAAAGGCCGAGGTGCCCTTGCGGTTGAAGTCACCCTCAAGGCCGTGGCCGATGGCCTCGTGCAGCAGGATACCCGGCCAGCCGGGACCCAGCACCACTGGCATGCTACCGGCAGGGGCCGCCACCGCATCCAGGTTCACCAGTGCCTGGCGTACCGCTTCGCGTGCATACCCTTTGGCGCGGTCTTCATCAAAAAAGAAACCATAGTCGGAACGCCCGCCGCCGCCGGAGCCGGCCTGCTCACGGCGGCCGTCCTGCTCAACAATGACAGTGACATTGCAGCGCACCAGCGGACGCACATCCGCTGCCAGCGTGCCATCACTGACGGCCACCATCATGACTTCGTGGACACCCGCCAGACTGACAATCACTTCCTTGACGCGCGGATCCTGCTGACGCGCCTCGACATCAAGCTGTTTCAACAGTGACACCTTGTCATCCGCGGTCATCCGCGCCAGCGGATCAAGCGCCGGGTACAAAAGCTGCTCATCCCTTGCGTGCCAGGCCTGCAGCTTGCCCTCGCTACCGTGTTTGGCAATGGCGCGCGCAGCGCCCGAGGCCTGCAACAGCGCCGGCATCATGATTTCGTCGGAATAGGCAAAACCGGTCTTGTCGCCACTGACGGCGCGCACCCCGGCACCCTGCTCAATGCTGTGCGAGCCTTCCTTGACGATGCCGTCTTCCAGCATCCAGGATTCAAACCGGGTCGACTGAAAATACAGGTCGCCACTGTCAACCGCATGGCCCAGCAGGCGACCAAACACCTTGTTCAGGTCACTCTCGTCAATTCCGGCCGGCGCAAGCAGACGCTGCCGCGCGATCTCCAGGTTCGATTGACTCATGATGATTTATTCACACACTGCAGGCGGCGGTGTTCAATACTGGGGAAATTGCGGCGCACATTGTTCAGCCGCCCGAGCTCGATATCTGCACACACAACACCCGGCCCGCGACCGAGACTGTTTAATACCGTTCCCCAGGGATCAACAATCATGCTGTGACCGTGCGTTTCCCGTCCACTGAGGTGAAAACCACCCTGGTCTGGCGCAATAACGTAACAGAGGTTTTCAATTGCCCGCGCACGTACCAGCACTTCCCAGTGCGCGCGTCCGGTAATCGCAGTGAATGCAGACGGCAGCACCAGGATTTCCATACCCGCTTCCAGCTGCTGCCGGAACAGTTCCGGAAAACGCAGGTCATAACACACACTCAGTCCCATACGTCCAAACGGTGAGTCGATAACGACCACCTGGTCACCCGGCTCTATGGTCTCTGATTCAGTATATTGTTCGGCATTGTCGACCAACTCGACATCGAACAGGTGGATCTTGTCGTAGCGTGCAACCTGCTTGCCCTTGTCATCAAACACGAGGCAGCTGGCACGCACCTTGTTTTCGTCATTCGCGACCAGCGGAATGGTGCCACCGACCAGCCAGATACCGTGGCGCGCTGACTGTTCCGCAAGAAAGGTCTGGATAGCGCCACTGCCCGGCTGCTCACGCTCACTGACCTTGTCATGCTCGGTTTTGCCCATGAGGGCAAAATTCTCGGGCAATACCACCAGTCGTGCCTGCTGACTGACAGCCTCTTCGATCAAGCGTTCTGCTTCCAGCAGATTGGCCCCGATATTCGGGCCGGAAGCCATTTGTACGCATGCAACTACACTCATATTTTTAAGCCAATTAACCTGTTAAATGGACAGATTTTAAAGAGTAACACAGTTTCTGAAAACAGCATTTTTGTGCCCGCCAGGCGCGCTATACAAAAAAACGTGCTATTCAAAATCTTCATCAAACCCGGTGCCAGTCTGCGCCTCTGTCTCCGCAGCGTCCTGCGGCGCCGTCTGCGCATCACTGGAGCCGAGCGTTTCGATCACAGGATCGGCCCACGGACCGGTCACCGAATACTGTTTCTGGCCAATCCTGCTCAGCGGACCAAGCTTGTCATCCAGTAACGCCTCGGCAACGATTATAACGGCGCCGACCGCCGGGCCAGCCGCCAGCGTACCGGCCAGCGACAGGCCGGTGCTTACATGCGGGGTAACCGTGACCAGTTCATCATAGTCCTCGTCAGCCAGCCCGATGCGTCCGGAAATCTCGATCCTGGCGGCCGGCCCGTCCACGAACAGGTCATTGGTGTAGGCATTGCCGCCATCGAGGGTAAAGGTGCCCTTTATCTTGTCGAAGCTGAAGCCTTCCTTGTAGAGGTCGCTGAAATCAAGCATCAGGCGGCGCGGCAAATTACTCACGCTCGTCAGACCCAGCACGCGTCCGGCAGCGCCGGGCTCTACCTCCAGCAATTGCCCGTCCTCGATCTTGAGCCGCAGCTTGCCCTCTGCCGTTGCCGGTGAAAAATCCCATAACGCCCCTGGCCAACTAACGCGAAGCCCGCCGGAAAGCACACCATCCTCAATGCTTTTCTGATAACCGAACAGGCGCATCAAGCGGTCCATTTTCCCTTCATTGACCTTGAGTTCCATGCTGGATAACTGCTGACCGCCTTGCATCTCCCAGTTGCCGGTCAGGTTCATATCAAGCAGCTCGGAGGACAGTGACAGGGTTTCCACACGGTACCTGTTGCCGGGTAATTTGGACGCCTGCAACGCCAGCTGGCCGAGCTTCGCCTTGTTATAAACCAGCCGTTCTACAGACACGTCGAAGTCCGGGAAGTCTGCCGGTGTCATGCTGCTGTCCGGTCCGGGTTGTTGCGGGTCACCACTGCGTACTTTCAGCCGTTCAAGATTCATGACCACCTTGTCCAGCCCGGTACGGGAATTCACCAGTTGAATATCACCGGTGGCGGTAGCGCCATCGGCCTTGATGTTCCAGGTCTCGCCGACAGACTCCATTGCCACGGTCACTTCGCTCAGGAAATAGTTCTGCACCTCGAGCTCCTCGATCTGCAGTACCAGCCTGACCGGCAAACCGGGGCCGGCGCCACTTGTCAAATGCGGCCTCCATTCGGTGACGTAAAGCTGCTTTAAATCCCCGCTTAACAGGATCATTGCTTCCGCCGGCAGCACCGGTTCCGCACCACCGGTAGTCACCGCGCCCTTCAGTATCCTGGTTTCCTGCTTGTCGGCACTGATATCCAGCAAGGCATCCAGCACCCCGCCGTAGGCAATGCGTAAAGTCTTCACCGGCTTGACGGCATTGTTTATGGTAATTGATATCGCACGCTCGGCATCCCTGTCCTTGCCGAACGGCGTTGGCAGGTCAACCCGCGTTCCGACAAGATCAGACTTCACCACCACACCGACATTCGCTGACTTGTTGCGTGCCGGCATACCACGAATAATCACCAGCACGCGCCAGTTACTGTCTCCCGAGATAGCGGCGCCGATGGCGTTATCCTTGCCAAGATAGCGCTCCAGCACGCCAAGGCGCCCGTCCAGCGCTATATGCGTCTCACCTTCGTCTGTCCACACCCGGGCGACGGTTGCCTTGTCAAACAGCTTTGCATGCAGCTGTTCGCCCTGGATGCCCTTCGCATCAAACGCCAGCCTGCCCTTGATGTGCTGCAGTTCAAACTCGGTATCATTAACCTTGAGCGTATTGTCCTTGAGCTGGATTTTTCCGCTAACCTGCACGTCTTGCTTCGTCGTGGTCAGCGGCACCACGATATCCAGTGCCAGCGACGCCGGCCCGCTGGTGGTGATACTGTCGACAAATCCACCATAGGTTTCTCCCAGCGTACTGCTGCCGAGCTCGGCCAGCATCACGGGCAAGGCACCGTTAGCATCACCCTTGATGGTCAATACCGGCTTCGCAAGATCATGGATTTGCACATGGATATTCTCCAGCTCAGCAGTACGCATCAGGGCGCTGCTGCCGAGGATGTCCATGGAACGTCCGGTAAAATCCACCTGTGCATTGATTTGCGTTAACGGTGACCAGCCGGGGTTGAAATCCAGCACGGCATTGGTGACCGGCAAACGTACCTCGAGTCGTCCCTCGCCGTTATCAAACGGTACCTGGTCAAAGCGGCCGTTAACAACCACCGTACCATTGCTCACTGTGCCGCTCTTGAGACTGTTATCGAGCCAGGTCACGGCCTTCGGAGACATTTTGCCGGCCGGCAGGTACGCCTGCACACGTCCGACATCCGCATGCTCGACAGCCAGCTCCAGGTTAATGGAGGTAGCACCGTCGTCGACAGGAAAATCGAGTCCGAACTTCGCGACCAGAGAAATATCCTGATTACCGAGCTTCAGTGCATCAGACCCGACCTCAACGCGCTCATCCCCTATCAGCCAGTGGATATCACCCTGCATCCGCTCAAGTGGCAAGGCTTCACGAAACAGGTTGCTGTCGTGGATGCTGACGTTGTGGCTGTCGAGCGTTACCGTACCGGCAGCCAGGTTGCCGCCGATGCGTCCGTCCAGACCGGTAAAAAGCGGATAGGCACCGGACTCGCCCAGGCCCAGCCCGGTAAACCGTGCAGAGAAATCGTTGAGCTGTATCGCCCCTGCCTCGCTGGACAGCTCGAATTCCAGGTCTTTCACCAGACCCTGTGGTCGCAGACCAGCAAGCAACTGCCGGTCACCCGGTGTCAAACCGGGTATCACCGGCAGCAGCGCACCAAAGCCGTCCAGCTTGATGCGCGTTGAGACACCTTTTATGTGGCTATCCTGCTCCCGGTAAAGGCCAGCCAGTGACAGGTTCTCGGTTGTCCAGGCGCGTCCCTGCTGAGTAACAACCAGTTGCTGCAGCGCAAACTGCCAGCCTTTATCCTGTCGCCGCCAACCGAATCGTCCGCCGAGTTTTTCCGCGTTGAAATGATATTCCTGCGCATCTATGACATGGCTCACCTGCATGTCATGGGTGTCCAGTTCACCACTGATGGAATGAATATCGAGATCAGCAACATCAGCCCATAAACGAATATCAGCAACACCTTGCAGCGCCATGCCCTCGTACAGGTAACGCTTCGGCACAGCCGTGAACACTATCGACTGCGCCTTTGCATATAACTGTCCCTGCCAGGATGCGAGCTTGTCGCTGTCGCCATAGAGCTCTGCCCCCACGTCAACACGATAGCCGACATCCGCAGGCAGCAGCGCGTGCCCGGTCAGCCTGTGTGTATCGCCACTGTTCTTCAGCGACAGTGCAATTGCCGAAAATCTCCGTGCTGGCTCGGCATGCATTTCATCCACAAAGGTCAGACTGACGTCAGACACGGATAAACGCGACATCTGCATCAGCTGATCCAGCGAAGCATCCTCTCCGCCATCACTCCTGAACTTGTCGAGATAAAAGCTACCTTCCGTGTCGCGAATCAGGGTGAGATCGGCGCCTATGACATCAATACCTGCGAACTGAAACTGCTGCTCGGCAAGATACTGCTCGGCATCAATGGTGATCCAGACCTCCCGGATAGCAAGGCTGTCCTGTATGCCCGCCGGGTCGGCAAGCACAACATTCTTCAGTTTCAGAACCGGGTTCAGGCCACGAAAGGTTGCCTCCAGCCGGCCGATGCTGACATCCTTCTTCAGCACCTCGCTCGCGGCACTCTCTATTTCCAGCCGGTACTCGCTGAGTGAAGGCACCCACAGGCGTGCGGCGGTCAACACCACGGCGACAAGAAACAGCAGCGCTACAGAAAGTAGCCAGAGAGTATGGGAAATTCGTTTTAGCATGACTTGCAGAACCGATAGATCAGCGTGACTGCCTGACAGGCCTACAATGGCACAACGTCATATTGTTCCTGCGTATACAGGGACTCCACCTGGAACTTGATGGGCTTGCCGATAAAGACCTCCAGTTCCGCAAGGCTTGTGGACTCCTCGTCAACCAGCAGGTCAACCACCTCCTGCGAGGCCAGTACCAGCAACTTTTGCGCATCAAACTGTCGTGATTCACGCAGTATTTCACGGAATATCTCGTAACAGGCCGTCTCCGGGGTCTTCAGAGAAGCCCGGCCACCGCAGGTTGGACACGTCTCGCACAGCACATGTTCCAGACTTTCTCGTGTACGCTTGCGCGTCATCTCAACCAGGCCCAGTGACGACACCTCGGTGATATGGGTACGCGCATGATCTTTCACGAGGCATTTCTCCAGTGCACGCAGCACCTGGCGCTTGTGTTCTTCCTGCGACATATCAATGAAGTCAATAATAATAATGCCACCCAGGTTACGCAGGCGCAGCTGGCGGGCGATAGCCTGTGCCGCTTCGAGATTGGTTTTAAAGATGGTCTCTTCCAGGTTGCGATGCCCGACATAACCACCGGTGTTCACGTCCGCCGTAGTCATGGCCTCGGTCTGGTCAATAATAAGGTAACCACCGGATTTCAGCTGCACCTTGCGATCCAGCGCCTTCTGAATCTCGTCCTCGACGCCGTAGATATCAAAGATCGGACGTTCACCCGGGTAATACTCGACCCGCGCTTCCAGCTCGGGCATGAAACGTACACAGAAATCATGTGCACGCTGGTGGCTTTCCCGCGAGTCGATACGCACCTTCTCAATCCCGCTGTCGAGCATGTCGCGCATCACGCGGATGGTGAGCGGCAGGTCATCGTAGATAACCGTCCCGGGCTTTGTAATGGCCTCGGTTTCTTTCACCGATTGCCACAGCTTGCTGAGAAACAGCATGTCGGCACGCAGCGCCTCGGCATCGGCACCTTCTGCGGCCGTGCGTGCAATATAGCCGCCGCTATCCTGCTCGGTCATGAACAATTGAATAATATCGCGCAGCCGCACCCGCTCTTCTTCATCTTCAATCTTTTGGGAGATACCAACATTCACAACGTTGGGAATAAACACCAGGTAACGGGACGGGATGGTAATTTGTGTCGTCAGGCGCGCACCTTTGGTCCCCAGCGGGTCCTTGATGACCTGCACGGAAATCTCCTGGCCTTCACGCAACAGTTCAGTGATATCGGAATGACCATTCCCCTCCGCGCCGCTATCCGGACTGCGCGGGCCAACATCCGATGCGTGCAAAAAGGCAGCTCGCTCCAACCCGATATCCACGAAGGCCGCCTGCATGCCCGGCAACACGCGACAGACCTTGCCGCGGTAGATCTTGCCGACGATGCCACGACGCCTGGCCCGCTCGATAAATATTTCCTGCAACATCCCGTTTTCCACCACCGCAACGCGGGTTTCGCTCGGGGTTACATTGATTAATATCTCTTCGCTCATATATCCCTGTCCATAAACGACTGTCTGTTAGCCTGAATATTACAAAAGCTTTATCCCGAAATCCTTCAGCAATTCTGCCGTTTCATACACCGGCAATCCCATGACGCCCGAGTAACTGCCTTCGAGCCGGGTAATAAACATCGCAGCCAAGCCCTGAACAGCATAAGACCCGGCCTTGTCCCGCGGCTCGCCTGTCTCCCAGTATGCCTCACATTCAGGCACAGTTAACGTGCGAAATGTCACGAGACTGGTACTGACGCGGGCAGCTTCATAATCACCTGCCAGCGCAACAGCCGTGATGACCCGGTGAGTACTGCCCGAGAGCGATTGCAGCATACCAAGGGCAGCGTCGCGATCTACCGGTTTACCCAGCACCGCATCACCACAGACCACCAGGGTATCCGCACCCATCACCGGCCGCGACCGCCCTGCCGGCAATATCGCCCTGCCGGCCCGCGCCTTCTCCAGTGCCAGCCGCTGCACGCAGGATTCAGGTGATTCGCCTGCCCGTTGCGACTCGTCAATCTCCACCGGCAGCAGTTCAAATTCGACCCCGATTTGCCGCAACAATTCCCTGCGCCGCGGTGACTGTGATGCCAGGTAGATATCCATCTGCCGGTTACCTGTATTGCCGGTGCGCAGTGCCGCAGCTTTCATCCGGCAACCATATCATGATCGATGATACGGGTGACCCGCGTTAATGGTCCATGCACGGTATAACTGCTCGGCCAGCACAACACGCACCAGCGAATGGGGATAGGTTAACGAGGATAATGACCATTTCAGGTCGGCGCGTGCGAGGCAGGCCGCCGACAAACCGTCGGGACCACCAACCAGCAGGGCAACATCCCGGCCTGAACCCAGCCAGTCCTGCAGGCGGACAGCCAGCGCTTCCGTGGACCAGCTTTTGCCAAGTACATCCAGGGCAACCACCGTGCAATCTTTGGGGAGTGCGGCAAGCATCTGCTGCCCTTCTTCGCCAGCCGCCTGTTCAGGAGAGAGAGACTTGCGCCGCTTGCTGAGGGGAATCTCGACCAGTTGCAGCGTGCATTCACGGGGCAGGCGCTTTGCATATTCGTGGTAGGCCTCAACAACCCACGCCGGCATGCGTGTCCCGACGGCAATCAGATGAATACGCACAGTACCGATCCTTCAGCAGCCAGGTCCGGAAACCACCGCTGTTCCAAAATGGGGGGACTGGAAATCAAACAGCTTTCCAGTTTTATCCTCTTTTATGCACGGCGCTTAACCGGGTACGCCCCAACCCCCTCCCGGAGAAAGAAAACCAGCGGGACAACAACATTCAGGCACTGGCGTTATTGCGGCCACCTACTGACCACAGTTTTTCCAGCGCATAAAAGTCCCTGGTTTCGGGCATCATGACATGGACGACAACATCAGCGAGGTCAACCAGCACCCAATCGGCGGTCGTCTCGCCTTCAACACCCAGCGGCTTGCAGCCATGCTGCTTTGCCCGCAGGATAATATTCTCGGCCAGCGCTTTCACGTGACGGGTTGAGGTGCCACTGACAATCACCATCCGGTCTGTAATGGAGGTCAGCTCGCGAACATCAACCACCCGAACACCTACACCTTTCATCTCTTCCAGCGCTGCCAGTACAACTTCAAGCAGGCGATCACTCTCGTTACTTTTCATGGCGTTACTCATCCCGGTCACCTGTGCCATACAGGCCTTCGCTACGAACAATATCCAGAACACGCTCCGGCAACAGAAAGCCCGCGTCCCCGCCCGAGTTCAGCAATTTGCGGATCGCCGTCGCGGATATTTCCAGCTGGCTGACCGGATGAAAATACAGCAGACCGGATGACTGTGTGCCGAGCTTGCCAACATCCATTATCCGGCGCAGGCGAATAAAATCAGCCAGTTCACCCTGCTCCGGCAGCTGCGCACCCGGACGATCCATTACAATCAGGTGGCAGTAGTCCGTCAACTCATGCCAGCGATGCCAGCTCGCCAGCCCCTGAAAGGCATCCATACCTACCAGCAGGCACAAGGTCACACCTGCCATTTCCTCACGCAACGAGATCAATGTGTCCAGCGTATAGGAAGGTCCTTCCCGGTCAAACTCGCGGGTGTCTACCTTGAAGACCGGGTAATTTTCAGCCGCGGCATTCAACATGGCGACACGTTGCTGTGGCGAGGCCTGTGCCTGTGGCCGGTGTGGCGGCACATGGCTGGGAACCAGCCGGATTTCATCCAGACCCAGGGATTGCTGTACTTCCAGAGCCGGGCGCAGGTGGCCGTAATGAACCGGATCAAATGAACCGCCAAGAATACCAATCATAAAAAGATTTCCGAAACGACAGTCATCAGGTACGGATGTGTCCGTCGCCGATGACGATATATTTAAGTGTTGTCAGACCTTCCAGACCAACCGGTCCGCGCACATGCAGCTTGTCGGTACTGATGCCGATTTCAGCACCCAGTCCATACTCGAAACCGTCTGCAAACCGGCTGGATGCGTTAACCATGACCGAGCTGGAATCCACCTCGTGCAGAAAACGCTGCGCCCTTGTCAGCGACTCTGTAATGATGGCATCGGTATGACTGGAACCATGGCGTGCAATATGGTCCATCGCCGCATCCATATCATCGACAATGCGAATCGCCAGTATCGGCGCCAGGTACTCTTCATCCCAGTCAGCTTCAGTCGCCGTATTAATATCGTTAACCACCTTGCGGGTCGCCTCACAGCCACGCAGTTCAACGCCGGCGTCCCGGTATTGCGCAACCAGTTCCGGCAACACCTGCCCGGCTATGTCTTTGGCGACCAGCAGGGTTTCCATGGTATTGCAGGTGCCGTAACGCTGGGTTTTGGCATTTACCGCCACCTTGATGGCCTTGTCGATATCGGCCATATCATCTATATAGGTATGACAAACACCGTGCAGGTGTTTGATCACAGGAATTTTCGACTCTGTGCTGATGCGCTCAATCAGGCCCTTGCCACCACGCGGCACAATGACATCCACATAATCCTGCATGCGCACCAGTTCACCGACCGCTGCACGGTCAGTGGTCTCAACAACCTGTACGGCATCAGCCGGCATGCCCGCCTCGGCCAGCCCCTGGTGAATGCAGCGTGAAATGGCCTGGTTGGAGTGAATCGCTTCCGAGCCACCACGCAGAATAGCTGCGTTACCCGACTTGAGACACAGACCGGCGGCATCAGCGGTTACATTCGGACGGGATTCATAAATAATACCGATCACACCCAGTGGTACGCGCATACGACCAACCTGGATGCCGGAAGGCCGGTAGTTCATTTCCGTGATACTGCCCACCGGGTCCGGCAACAGCGCGATCTCGCGCAGCCCCTCGGCCATCAGCGCAATGCGGGCATCATTGAGTTCGAGGCGATCCAGCAGCGCTGAATCAAGGCCCCGCTGCCGGCCGGTAGCCAGGTCTTTTTCGTTCTCGACCTTCAGGGTATCGGCGGCATGCTCGATGGCAGTCGCAATCGCCCGCAAGGCCGCATCTTTCATACCGGAATCGGCACGCCCTGTTTCACGAGCGGCAGCACGCGCCCGCTCACCCAGCGACTGCATGTACTGTGGAATATCAATACTCACTGTTTCTGCTTTTGCACTCATATTGTTCACGTCTTCAGGAAAACTGTCCCACCTGTTCCACTGCCGGTAAAACCGGTGTACCGGCCAGCTGCAGGGTTAATTGTAACAGTTCATCCCATACCTTGCCCCCCGCCTGCCCCTTGCTGACACGGTCGACCAGCGCACATTGCTGCAACATGCTATTGCAGGTCATTACCGGCAGTCGCTTCAGGGCACCGCCCACGAGTGTCTTGCGTGCAGCCCAGACATGATACTGGCCCAATACTTTCTGTATGGACTGGCCGCTCTCGACCAGCGCCGCCATCGCAGCCAGCTGGCGTATTTCACGCGCCAGCGCCCATACCACGATCTGCGGCGCCACACCTTCGGCACACAAACCCTGCAAAATCCGCACAGCGCGTGTGCCATCACCGGACAAGGCCGCGTCTACCAGGCCATACACGTCATAACGGGCATTATCACCCACCAGCGACATGATGGCGTCAGCATCGACCACCCCGTCGTCCTGCAGCAGCGCCAGCTTGTCAATCTCCTGCATACAGGCCAGCAGGTTGCCTTCCACCCGGTCTGCCAGCAGCGTGACGGCCTCGGCCGTGGGTTTAAGTCCATGCTGTCGCATGCGCTGTTGCACCCAGGCGGTAAATTCACCGGCGTTCAACGGCCAGACGAAGACAACCACACCCGCCTTGTCGAGCGCCTGCACCCATTTGCTCTTGCGTGCAGCCGTCTCCAGTTTGCCGGCCGTAATCAGCAGCACGGTATCCTCGGGAAGTTGTTCGGTATAGGCGCGCAGGGCCTTGCTGCCGGCATCGCCCGGTTTGCCGGTCGGCATACGCAATTCGATTATCCGGCGCTGCGAGAACAGCGACAGGTTACCCGCCCCCGCCAGCAGGCTGTCCCAGTCGAAACCGGTTTGCAGCGTCAGCACCTCGCGTTCGTCGTAACCCCGGGCACGCGCCGCGGCACGCACCGCATCCGCTGCTTCCATAACCCGCAGCGGCTCATCGCCACTGATAAAATAGACAGGTGCCAGCTGTGTGGCGAGGTGGGCATCGAGCTTTTCCGGGTTTAACTGCATTCAGTGCCGGGTGCCCTGGCGAGCCGCTGCCGCAATCCTCAACATGGCCATGTTCACCAGGTTCTTTTGCAGGGTGCTGCGCACCGCTTCCTTCTCGCGCTCACTGCCGAGCACGTCGGTACTCTTGTACAGATAGGCGCGACTCATGGTGACGGTTTGTGATTCCACCAGCGGCAGGTTTTCTGCTGTCGCTACGGCAAACCGGATGGTCTGCCTGAGTTCGTATTCCAGCACCTTTCCCGAGGTGTTAACAGATAACACATCCCGTTCCCTGTCATTTTCCTGGATACGCAATACTGCCGTGGCATCCTCGATTGTTTCCGTAACCTTCGCACCGCGGGCCCGCAAGGCCTCGGCAAAATCATCCACCAGCGTGCTGAAGGGTTTACCGCTTTGTATATAGGTCACCGACATCTCTGCCGGCAAGGCCTCACTGCCGCGCAAATGAAAGCCGCAACCTGACAGGGTCGCTGCGACGAACGCCGCCAGCAGGCAGAATACCTGTCGGCGGGTCACAATTATGTACGATGTCTTGTTTCCGGCCATAAGGCTATTCACTAGATCACCACATTCACGAGTTTGCCGGGGACAATAATGATTTTGCGCACCGGCTGACCGGCAATGAACTTAAGCACATTCTCTTCGCGACTGGCAGCCGCCTCGATCTCTTCCTTCTGCGCATCGGCCGCAACGCTGATCCTGCCGCGCACCTTG
The DNA here is from genome assembly GCA_030632175.1 of Gammaproteobacteria bacterium. Lineage (GTDB taxonomy): Bacteria > Pseudomonadota > Gammaproteobacteria > UBA9214 > UBA9214 > UBA9214. Next base: position 5,997 of record DAOVVG010000007.1, on the reverse strand, counting down.
CCGTTCACCTGAACGACCAGCTGCATGGACTCCTGCACCAGTGCTGTTTCATCCACTTCCGGCCAGCGACTTTCGATGACTGCCTGCTCCTGTCCCAGTGCGGTCCACAAGGTATGCGTAACGTGCGGCACTATCGGTGACAACATCAACACCACGGCCTCAAGCGCTTCCTGCATCACGGCCCGCCCCTGCCCGGAACTGTCCTCAAAGCGACTCAGCTCGTTGAGCAGTTCCATGTTGGCGGCAATGGCAGTATTAAAGGTATAGCGACGCCCGATGTCATCACTGACCTTGGCCAGGGTGGCATGCACACTCTGGCGCAATGCTTTTTGCGCCTCATTCAGGCTGTCCTTCTCTAATGTCTCTGCGGGTCCGCCGTTGATATGCCCGTACGCCAGCTTCCATAAGCGTTTGAGAAAGCGATGCGCACCCTCCACGCCGGAATCCGCCCACTCCAGTGACTGGTCAGGCGGTGCGGCAAACATGGTAAACAGGCGCACCGTGTCTGCACCGTAACGATCAATCAGCCCCTGCGGATCGACTGTGTTGCCCTTCGATTTCGACATCTTGGTGCCGTCTTTCAGCACCATGCCCTGCGTCAGCAGACAGGTAAACGGTTCATCGGAAACCAGCAGACCCTCATCACGCATCAGCTTGTTGAAGAAACGCGCATACAGCAGGTGCAGCACGGCATGCTCGATACCGCCGACATACTGGTCGACCGGCAGCCAGTAATTGGCACGCTCATCCAGCATGCCGTCGTCCTTGTCGGCGCAGGCATAACGCGCAAAATACCAGGAAGACTCAAAAAACGTATCAAAGGTGTCGGTTTCACGCTCGGCACTGCCACCACAGTCAGGACAGCTGGTGTTAATAAAGTCAGCCATCTGCTTCAGCGGTGAGCCGGTCGCGTCAACGGTGACATCCGTCGGCAACACAACCGGCAGTTCTGCCTCGGGTACCGGCACTGCACCACAGGCGGGACAGTTAATCACCGGTATCGGACAACCCCAGTAACGCTGTCGTGACACACCCCAGTCACGCAAACGGTAATTTACCTGGCGCGAGCCCTTGCCTGCCTGTTCCAGCCAGTCGCCGATTGCCTCGAAAGCCTGCGCTGAACTCAAGCCATTGAATTCGCCGGAATCCCGTAACTCGCCCTTATCAACAAACGCGCAAGCGGCAAGGTCAACCGCCTGTTCGTCACCAATCGGATAAACCACCTGCCTGATCGCAAGCCCGTTTGCCTGTGCAAACTCAAAATCACGCTGGTCGTGCGCCGGTACCGACATCACTGCACCGGAACCGTATTCCATCAGGACAAAATTGGCCGCCCAGACAGGCACCTGTTCCCCGGTGACCGGATGCACTGCCTTCAGGCCGGTATCCACACCCTTCTTTTCCTGGGTCGCCAGATCCGCTTCCGCCACCCGCGTATTGCGGCACTCTTCGATAAACGCCTGCAACACCGGGTTACCGGCAGCCGCCTCGACAGCCAGCGGATGTTCCGGTGCAACCGCCACGTAAGTCACACCCATGAGTGTATCCGGGCGCGTGGTGTAAATCAGCAGCGTGTCTTCACGACCGGCAATACCGAATTGCATCTCGATGCCTTCCGAGCGACCAATCCAGTTACGCTGCATGGCACGCACCTGCTCCGGCCAGCCGGACAACTGGTCAAGATCATCCAGCAACTGTTCCGCATAGTCGGTGATCTTCAAAAACCATTGCGGGATTTCACGGCGTTCCACCAGCGCACCGGAGCGCCAGCCACGGCCATCAATCACCTGTTCATTGGCAAGCACCGTGTTATCAACCGGGTCCCAGTTGACCACGGCGGTTTTTTTGTAGACAACGCCCTTCCTGAACAGGCGGGTAAAAAACCATTGCTCCCAGCGGTAATACTCCGGATCGCAGGTGGCGATTTCACGCTCCCAGTCATAACCAAAACCCAACCGCTTGAGCTGGTTGCGCATGTAATCAATATTTTCATGCGTCCACTGTGCCGGTGGCACCTTGTGCTGAATGGCGGCATTCTCCGCCGGCAACCCGAAGGCATCCCAACCCATCGGCTGCAGCACGTTCTTGCCCTGCATGCGCTGGTAACGGCTGATGACATCACCAATGGTGTAATTGCGCACATGCCCCATGTGCAGACGCCCGCTGGGATAGGGAAACATGGACAGGCAGTAGTACTTCTCCCGCTCCGGGTCCTCGGTCGCCCGGAAGGTCTGCTGCTGGTCCCAGAACTGCTGCGCCCCGGCCTCGATACTGTCAGGTGTATAAATTTCGTCCATTGTTCCGCTGCGATCATAAAATTGAAGGCGGAAGAATACCTTAGCCGTCATACCCCCCACAACACGCGTTTTTTGGAGCCCCTCCCCCTGACACCCGGACAAAAAACCATAAGCTATTGTTATGAATTGATTATAAAGCCGGATTGACGGGTACGCTGCGCTTTACCCATCCTACGGCCGCAGGATATTTATTTTGATCTGCAGGATGAATAAAGCGCAGCGTACCCGTCAGGACGAAAGGATGTTTTATTTTGATTTGTAGAATGGGTAAAGCGCAGCGTACCCGTCAGGGCGAAAGGATGTTTTATTTTGATCTACAGGATGGGTAAAGTGCAGCGTACCCGTCGAAGAGATATGGATGTAGACTACTAAATATACCCATATGGAAACCACAGAACATGACTGATAAAGACGACAAATCCACCCGCGAAAAACTGCTGACCGCCTATGACGACATGATGATGCGGGTCAAGACAGCCATTGAAGAAGCCGAGGAAGGCACGCTGCCGGTGCTGCAGCGCTTTATCCATAATGCCCGTGACACAGCCGTGGAACTGGAAGAACTGACCCGGGAAGAGTCAGAGAAGATCGCCTACTATCTACAACGCGACCTGCAGGACGCCGGCAAGCACCTCGCCGAAACCGGCCATGAACTGGGCGACTGGTTACGCTTTGATATTCACCAGGTCGAAGCACATCTGCTATCCATCCTGTCCAGGGTTGCCGATCACACACGCCTGGAATTGCAGCAGTTTGAACATGATATCGAGGAAGGTCCGGCATGGAATGCCGGCGAAGTAACCGGCCCCGGCACACTGGTTTGCGACAGCTGCGAGGCAATCATGCGTTTTCATGCCACCGGGCATATACCGAATTGCCCCAACTGCGGGCACACAGTGTTTCATCGCAAAACCGTGAAGGACGAATTGTAGGAGCCCATTCAGGTGTATCTATTGATGTAGGAGCGCATCGCGTGCGCGATTTTCCCAGGCACCGAAATCGCGGACAAGGTCCGCTCCTACAGGTGCACGTCGCGTTGCAGGAGCACATTGCATGCGCGAAAACCGTTAATACAGGTGTATCTATTTGTGCAGGAGCGAACCTTGTCCGCGATCGCCTTGTTTTCTGCGACAAACCAGCCAGCACAACAGCAGGCAGGCAATAATGAATACCACGATCGGAGTATTACCCAGCAACACGTACGGCGTGGCACCCTGCATCGGCACCACGGCAGCCCTGATCACGGCAATCTCGAATTGCGGGCTTTGCTCGACGATGCGACCTTCATGATCAATAACCGCTGAAATACCGGTATTGGTCGCACGCAGCATGGGGCGCCCGGTTTCCTTCGCACGCAGGCGCGCCATTTCCAGATGCTGATGCGGGGCCAGTGAATCACCAAACCACGCATCGTTACTGATATTCACCAGCATGGCAGCCTCTGGCAGGTCCCTGATAATCTGTTCGCCGAAGACAACCTCATAGCAGATAGAGCTGGACACCGGATACCCTGCTGCCTGCAACAGGGTCTGGGAAGGACCACCGCTGGAGAAATCGGCATTCGGTACAGCCAGTGCATCGAGGGTATTGCCAATCAGCCAGCGCAACGGCAGGTACTCGCCATAGGGGACCAGGTGCTGCTTGTAGTAGAACGCCTGTTCGCCTCCCAGTGACATCACTGCGTTGTAATATTCCCAGTTCTCCCTTTCCAGCACCGGAATACCGGTCAACAGCGATATGCCGGTTTTTTCCAGTTCGGTTTCAAGGTAAGCAATAAAGCTATCCTCTACCTGATCATGGAATGCCGGTATGGCAGTTTCCGGCCACACGACCAGGTCGACGTCAGCTTCATCAAAGGTCAGTTCCGAGTAGCGGGTAAAGGTACTCAACAGGTTCTCGGGAGCCCACTTGTCATCCTGGCTGATATTGCCCTGCACCAGCGCCACCTGTAATGCATCACCGCGCGGTTCCGTCCACTGTATGTTGCCGAGCAGCTGACCACCGCCCCAGAGCAACAGCAGCAACACCAGTCCGGGCAAGCGGTACCAGCCCCTGAAGACGGCCACCAGCAAGGCAGCCGACAATGCCACCGTCAGACTGGTGCCAAACACACCCAGCACCGGCGCATAACCACCCAATGGACCATCAATCTGGCTGGTACCGACAGTCAACCAGGGAAAGCCGCTGAATACCCAGCCCCGCAACCACTCGGCGACCACCCAGCCGGATGGCATTGCCACCAGCAGTGCTGCCGGTGTAAACGTACGGAAGGCCCGCACCAGGAAATAACCCAGCAAGGCCGGATACAGACTCAGGAAGGCGATGAGCCCCAGTGTGATGAGAATTGCGACCGGCGCAGCAACATGACCATATACCTTGATACTGATAAATACCCAGGAAATACCCACGCCAAAAAAACCTGCGCCAAACAACAGGCCGTGCCGGAAGGCTGTTCGCGGTGAATCACGCAGCCATTGATCAAACAACAACGCCAGCGACAACGCAGCAACAGGAAACCATCCAAAAGGTGCAAATGCAGTGACACCGGTCGCGCCGGCAAACAACATCAGCAGTGCGCTGTAACGACCAGCCTTGCTGCTCACAAGACGTTATCTTTCTGGTCACTCCGGGCTTCAACCGGTCTTGGTAACAGCGTCAGCTGCAACATGTGTATACGACGACTGTCAGCACGCAGCACCTTGAACAACAGGTTGCCGATAACAACCCGCTCACCCCGCTTGGGCAGATGGCCGATCTCATGTACCACCAGGCCACCGAGGGTATCGAACTCGTCGTCGGAAAGCGCGAGACCGAAGTATTCGTTGAAGTCCTCGACGGGTGTCAACGCCTTGATGGTGTAATGCATTTCGCTATGCTTGCGAATAGTGTCTTCTTCTTCAACATCGTGCTCGTCTTCAATTTCACCAACAATCTGTTCAAGCACATCTTCAATCGTCACCATGCCGGCAACACCACCGTATTCATCCACCACGATGGCCATGTGATTACGGCTGGAACGAAATTCTTTCAGTAGCACATTGAGGCGCTTGCTCTCCGGGACAAAAACCACCGGGCGCAGGATATCGCGCACATTGAGCCGTCTATCACTGCGTTCGAACGCGTACAGCAACAGGTCTTTCGCCAGCAGAATACCGACAACCTCGTCGCGACTGTCACCAATGACCGGGAAGCGGGAATGCCCCGACTCAATAATTGTGCGGATCAGGACATCCTGACTGGCTTCCCGTTCCAGCATCACCACCTGGGTGCGCGGGATCATAATATCGCGCACCTGCATATCATCGACCTGCAGGACGCCTTCTATCATGGCAAGCGCATCCGCATCGAACAGGCCGTTCTGTTGCACGGCACGCAGCATTACCAGCAGATGTTCGTTATCGGCAGGCGCCCGCGTCAGCCTTTTTCGCAGCCTGGCGAACCAGGACAGCTTCGCGGGGCCGGGGGGAGGTCGATCTTTATTCATAAATAATCAGCAAGTTATAGAGTGTTTATTATAAGTAATATAACGTCATGCTCAGCACAAGCTTACGGGAGAGCCGCCAGTCGTTTCAACCACCATAGGGATTCTGGTAGCCAAGACCGGCCAGTAACTCGGTCTCGGTGGATTCCATCCGAACTGCTGCGTCCTGCTGCTTGTGCTCATAGCCGAGCAAATGCAGGACCCCGTGAATCACCAGAT
>DAOVVG010000020.1 GCA_030632175.1 Gammaproteobacteria bacterium | reverse complement strand
TAAAGTGCTCTATTTCATCAGCCTCAAGAGGCCTCTTTACCTTTGCAGGTACGCCGACGACAAGTGATCCTCCGGGGATGGTCTTGCCGGGAGAGACCAAGGCCCCTGCCCCGATCAGGCATTCTGTTTCAAAGCTGTCGCATTTACATTTTGTTGCGAATGATGAGTCGCGAACCCGGCTTATTCAGCTTGGGGAGAATGCTGATTGCATTTTTATCATTGGTTCGCCAGACATAGATATAATGCTGTCCGACAAGCTACCGACCATGATTGATGTCAGGGAGCGTTACCAGATACCTTTTGATGGCTATGCCATCGTCCTGTTACATCCTGTAACGACAGAGACAGATCTTCATCTGAAGCAGGCACAATGTTTCGTAGATGCCCTGATAGAGAGCAATCGGAACTATGTAGTGATATACCCAAACAATGATGAAGGTTGTGAAGTAATCCACCAGGAATATAAACGCCTGCAGTCAAGAGAAAATATCAAACTCTTCCCTTCATTGAGATTTGAATGGTTCCTTCGGTTATTGAAGGAATCCGAATTTATTATTGGCAATTCAAGCGCAGGCGTAAGGGAGGCACCTGTATATGCGGTACCTTCTATAGACATGGGCACCAGACAACAGAACCGCTTCATGTGTGACACTATTATCCATGCCGAATTCAGCCTGGACAGTATCCTTTCAGCAATAGACAAAGCAGCGAATACAGGAAAACAGGAACCTTCAATGCATTTTGGAACCGGCAACAGCGCACAACTGTTCTACGATATTCTGTGCACGGATAACGTCTGGATGACAAGCAAACAAAAGATGTTTCGCGACATGCGAAATAACAAGGAGTCCTGAGATAATAATGTGAACAGGCAAAAATATATTCTTATTGATATGACTGTGGCAGTAACCGGGGTAACAGACAGATAATTATGCCCATAAATAACAACATATTCTCTGTTATAACGGCAAGATCCGGGTCAAAGGGTATCAGAGACAAGAACTTGCGCACACTCTGCGGCAAACCGTTGCTTGCATACAGTATAGAAGCAAGCCTCGCTTGTCCTGAAATCGTACGGACCATTCTTAGCACCGACTCACTGGTAATGGCAGACATCGGAAGAGAATACGGTATCGATGTACAGATGCGGCCCACTGAGCTGGCACGTGATGACAGCCGCTCAGAAGATGTACTGAGACACGTCCTCATGGAACTGGAGGAACAATCCTTGTCACCAGACAGTATTGTGCTCCTGCAACCCACCTCCCCTCTGCGAACCGGGAAACATCTTTCCGAGGCAATCAGTCTGTACAGGAAATCAAATGCCGGGTCATGCATGGGCATCACAGAATCAGAGCATCATCCATACAAAGGACTTATAGATACGGGAAGCGGAATAAAACCGCTATTCTCGAAAGAACATATGTCAGCGCCCCGACAAAGCCTGCCAATAGCGTATCGCCAAAATGGCGCAGTATATATTGTAGACACAGAAAAATTCCTTGTGCATAACACCTTTTACATAGAACCTGTTGTCTTTTATGTAATGCCCGGAAAGGAGTCTATTGATATAGACTGCGAAACAGATCTTGTGCTTTCCGAAACGTATATGAGAAAAATGCTCGATGACACGTAACAGCAAACTGCATACTCCGGAGGCACCATCACGGGCCATGCAGACACTCTACCTGTCGTTTGCACGTCCTCAGCGTAAGTAATACTCACGCAAACTCTACTTTTTATTCACAAAGAACAACGGATTTAGCCTTTGAGTGAAGATTCGACCACTATGTCAACACAAAACACCATCACTAAACACCAGGCAATCCTGCATGAAAGCTTAATCGGAAGCTTTGCCGACTACGAACAAAACAACCCTGTAGATGACTACACTTGCTTTGACTGGAATTGCTGGCCTCTATTAAGAATTATCGCGTCCTATCAATTGAGTATTCATACCCGCAGAGAATCCGCTACCGGACTCAGATCCTTGCTTGAAAGATACTTCAGGGATGAAGCACTTGAGACACCACACACGCTTGTGGCATCAAAGCTGTACTACCTTTATAACAAGGCGCTTGCTCTGCGCAAGAAAAAAGAATTAAAAAGAGTGCTTGGACATGACACTTGCCACAGTGTCAGCCCTGATGCCCCGGGCCATGAGATCGTCATTCTCACGCAGTCCGGTCGCCGAACCATGCTGGATGGTAAATTCTTTGATATCTACTCTGATCCCATTATTCAGAATTTCCAGGGGAGAAACCTGTCCCCGATGGTTTGGGAACAAGGCTCAGAGAAATGGCCCAGGCACTCAAACTCCGCATGGATCACAAGACAACTGGCTATAGAACTGGAACATAACGGACACCAGTTACAGAGAAACCCGCCAGAGTGGTTTTTAGAATTCACGCATTGGTTAAAATGCACACATAACCACGTAATAACATGGGACCGATTCAGGAGAACCATTAACCTACTGCAGTCCCGAAGCATCGTCTTTAAAAAATGGCTAGATAGTTGCGGAACCAGGTTGTTAATCTCGGTATGCTGGTATGACCCATTGGTAATGGCAGCAACATTGGCAGCAAAACGTACCGGCATCGCCACTGTTGACCTGCAGCACGGAATGCAGAATAACATTCACTCTGCATACACAGACTGGAATCATGTGCCAACAGAACCTTACGCCCTCATACCTGATTTTTTCTGGTCATGGGGAGTTAATGATGCAAAAAGATTGATAACAAACAACGCTGCTTTCGAAAAATACTGCAAGACATTCGTCGGCGGGAACTTGTGGTATAACCTGTGGCATGAAAAAGATAATTTATTCACGGGCCTCCCTGACAAAGCACAAAATGACACATCAGGGATTGGAAGAATTTTAGTCACCCTCCAGCATGGCTCCACAAACTTCTCAGACCAGCTTGTTGAAATGATAAAGAAATGTCCGCCCGGCTGGTTTTGGATGATTCGCATGCATCCAGCGACACTCCCACGCGAAAGGGAACACATCAAAGACACATTGGACGCACTTGAACAAGACAACATTGATTATGAAATATCCACCAACACGGCCCTATACACACTGCTCAGTAACTGCGACATTCATATCACGGGTCATTCAACATCCGCACTTGAAGCACTGGGATTTGGTGTGCCAACGATCACAGCCACCGAAAACGGCGCACTTGCATTCAGAGAGTTTATCGAAAACGGAGTCATGCTGGCAATGAAAGAAAGCAGCATGATAAGCGACACAATAAAAATCGCAGCCTCCATACCAAAAAGCAAATGCAGGGAATATTCTAAAAGTATATTTGCACCAACTGCAGACGCAAATAGTGGTATTGATACACTACTGTCTGCCGCAAACATCCAATGGTGACCTAATGTCTATTACGTGGAAAATCAGAAGACTCCTCAATACTCTTGGTAACCGGATTACCCTTCAAACAAACGATCAGATACACACACACCCAACATCAAACATCATTAAATCCTCGCTGAACGGCAAAGGAAAAATAGGGGCTTTTTCAACAATACGCGGCTCTACCCTGAATGGAATTATTTCTGTTGGAGATCACTCTGTGATCATGCATAGCCAGATTTCCGGGAATGTTGAAATAGGCCGCTACACCACTTTCAATGGCCCTGGCAGTGATATTACTGCCAGGATACACAAAGTCAGGATCGGCAATTTCTGCTCCATTGCCCGTAATTGTACAATTCAGGAATTCAATCACATTACAAATAGATGTACCACCTACTATATACAACGAAACCTGTTCAATGCCACCGGCCGCCAGGAATACATATGGCAAGGTTCCGAAGAAGAAGATATTGAATCACGCGGACCGGTTATTATAGGAAATGATGTCTGGATAGGGACACAGAGTATAATTCTCTCTGGAGTAACCATTGGTAACGGTGCCGTTGTTTCTGCAAATTCCACTGTCACCAGGGATATTCCACCCTATGCGATAGCGGCAGGATCACCGGCAAAAGTTATTAAATATCGCTTTTCTGATGAAATTATTGACCGCCTTGAAAAGCTTGAATGGTGGTACTGGGATGACGAAACTATTCGCACAAATCCTGCATTATTCAATGGAACCTTGACTCTGAAAAAACTGGAAGAAATAAATTCCGCTAGCAGTCTCTAGTATCGCGGAATACAACAAATCATATCTGCTTACCGGGATTGAAATGTTAAAACCAAGATCATGCTATTAATTGCCATACCCAAAAGCGCAAGCACATCCCTTATGAAAACCCTGGGTGATTTGCATACATCAAAAGCTCTTCAGGATTTCTCGTTTAAGGATAACCCCGTCCCAACAAGCTCCAATTACCTGCACAATATTCATTCAGACATTCGGGAACTTAACGAGAACGATGTCAGGAAAATTACGGGAAAGGATAAAATATACAAGCAACATATTTACCCTTCAGTCAATAATATGAAATTGCTCGGCAAGGAGAGGAAAGTAATATTATTGAGAAACCCCAAAGAAATTTGCCTGGCATACAGAAGGGGAGCCTTGAAAAATGTACACGCCTTGCTGCCCGGGTTCCCAGCAGAATCAAATGAAGACGAATGGATGAAAAAGGCTGGTGAGACGGGACTTTTTAAAGATCTGGAATTTTTCTACAACTCATGGAGCATGAACGGTGTTTCAGATAATACCCTGATGGTAGACTATGACAGCCTGATAAAGTCTCCAACAGATGTAATTCGAAATATTGAATCTTTCTGGGATATGGATTTGACCGAAGGCAAAATTGTCCTGGCCAGAGAACGCTATTCTAGAAGAACGCGGGTGTCCAGTACATTACTCAAAACCAAAAAACGCACAAAAAAGCTTATCATTGCAGCTCTTGAAGCCATCGGGCTAAAAGACTCTATTCGGCGCATAATTCGCAAGAACTAACCACAAGCAACGGGGACGACCATTTCACAACCTATGGAAGACAAGAGTCACCAACCCAGGATCACCGTTGTAACGCCCTCTTACAATCAGGGGGCATACCTGGAGGCCACAATTGTATCTGTACTCGAACAGAACTATCCGAACCTTGAATATCTTGTTATCGATGGTGGCTCAACAGATGCGTCAATCGACATAATCCGGCAATACAGCGAACAGTTACAGTTCTGGTGCAGTGAAAGTGACGCAGGCCAGTCCGATGCCCTGACCAAGGGCCTTGAACGCTCTACAGGAGACATCCTTTGCTGGGTTAATTCAGATGACACCTTATGCAAGGATACTCTCGCCACCGTCGCTAACAACCTTGCTATAGATAAACCCGGCTGGCTGGTCGGTCACAGCAGACAAATAGACAAACACGGCAAAACCAGCAACAGAATACGTTATGCAAGAGAAATAGATCAGACTACTTTCTTTCAGTACAAGTACCGATGGTTTTCTCAACCTTCGGTATTCTGGAACCGGAAGATGATGGATGTAGCCGGCTACCCGAACAAACGATACCATTATATTATGGATCTGGACCTGTTCTTCCGGATGTGCTGTGTAACACCGCCGACACTCGTTGACCGTGTACTGTCTGAATACAGGGTTCATGGAGAGGCAAAAACAACCAGGGAAGCCTTGCTGGTAGACAAGGAATATGCGACATGGATGTACGAATATTTCAGGAGTGGAGACACGCAGGATGAATTCGGCAAGAATGTATTCCTTGATTACATCCAGTTACAACGCAGCTACAGAACGCTGCAGGAACACCCTGTCATATCCAGGGTCGCCAGGATCTGGAAGAAATATGCAAACAAGAATATCTTTATCGACAAACAATACTAGAAACCGGTATATATGAGTAAAAAGACTGTTGTAACATTTGGCACATTTGATGTTTTTCACGTGGGCCACCTGCGCCTGCTGGAAAGAGCCCGCTCCCTGGGCACACATCTTGTTGTTGGCGTCTCCACCGACAAACTAAACTTCGATAAAAAGGGTAGAAACCCTGTTTACAGCGAAGTCGAAAGAAAGGAAATCATCCAGTCACTCAAATGCGTAGACAGTGTTTTCAACGAAGAATCACTGGAAAAAAAGGGTGATTATCTAAAACAATACAAAGCAGACATACTGGTTATGGGAGATGACTGGGAAGGAAAATTTGATATCTATCGTGAACTATGCGAAGTGATATATTTTCAACGCACCCCAGCCGTCTCGACTACAGAAGTTATTGAAAAAATTCGCTTGTAGCAAGAGATATCTGATGCGCTAGAGCAGGCGCTCAAGCCTTTTATAACAGCGCGAGGCTGCATGCCCGTCTGCATTCGAATCGTAGAGCGCTTTTTTAGTAGCTTCACACTGCTCACCGTGGGTTGACCAATAGGTCTCCGGCTGCTTGATACACGCTTCCAGCGCCGCAATCATCCCGCCAAGGCTCTCGACAACCTCCCCGAAACGATAGCTTTCATCCAGAGAAAATCCTTTTTTAAAGGGTGCCTCGACATCCAGAAACACTGTCGGACGATCCAGCAGCAGGTAATCAAATGCGATTGATGACCAGTCACAGACAAGCACATCACATGTCAGAAGAATTTCCTCGGTATCAGGAAACGCCGCATGCGGGGCATAAAAAATATTATTGTAACGACCGTTGTCCCCTGTCTGCGTATTCAGGTGTGTCCTGAATACACAAGCCACAGACAGTTGATCACACAGTTGCTCAAGCGCGCCAAAAAACACCTCTGCACTGGTGTCGAACGGGAAAAGATTCCTGTTGTGCTCATCCTGTTGCCAGGTTGGCGCAAACAATATGACCTTGTCCCTGGATCCGGCTATCCCCAACCTTTCCCTGACCGCCCCGCAATCTGCAGACTTGTTAACCAGCGCATCTGTGCGCGCGTAGCCAGTGACATGCAGTATTGCCCTGTCAAAACCAAACTTCGTGGCATACATCTCTTTCAGCAATGCGGAGGTCAGCCAGACTTCTGAATAGTCATGCTGCGTTCTGAAATCATCCGCATCAAATCCCTTGAAAGGTATCCCGTGCCAGACATCAACAAACCTGATATTACTGAACCTGAGCAGTATCTTTAAGGCATGCAGTCCGTGATCACTGACAATAACGTCACACCCGGCTATCTTTATGATATTCATCGGGTTAGCTGCCAATAGAACCCTCTCACCGGCAGTCTTCAGCTCCCTGGAATAGGCGGGATCGATTGTCAAAAAGCAAAGAGCCGGTCCATTCTCCCCGCTGTTCCTGGAAAAATCATAAACAGCCTTCAGATTGCTGTTCAGCTTGTGTCCATAGAGCAGAACGAGACCGCCACTCTTTCGGCGTACAAACGGACGCAATGTCGCTGCTGCAAGCGTATTCAGGGAGAAAACAATAAGATATAACCAGTGAAACGGATTTTTAGTATCTATTTTCAAGTTTTTTCACTATTACCGGAAATCATGCACGGGTTAACGCAGCAGCCTGCTGCGTCGATCGTCACAATGCTGTGAAAAGAGAAGCCTAGTTTTGGTCATTGATAAACATAAAGCAATATTTTCGGTTCATCTCTCAGCGATACAAGAAAACACGGCCACACACATTGTCTGCGAATATAACATGCAGATCATATGCTACATTTGCCATGGCGTGCCTGTTATTGTTAACTTCACCGGGTTCGCCTGCTGGTTTTACGCAGCATGCCCTTCTAGCTAATGGAATTGAAGATTGAACAACATTCGCAATCTCAATCAGCCGATCGATCGCCTGTAACAAATACAGATGAATACGACAATAAAATCAAACCCTATTCTTGTAACCGGCTCACACAGATCGGGGTCCACATGGACCGGAAGGATAATAGCCACGGCACCGCATGTTGGATACATTCACGAGCCTTTCAACGCCGGAACCAGCTTCAGCGCAAACCCCACCCCGCCAGACTGTTGGTTCAAATATATCTGCACAGAAAATCAGCAAGATTATTATGCTGCATTAAACAGGATCCTTCATTACGACTATCCTTTTGGAAGAAACATGCGCCGCGCAGGAACGCTGAAAAACGCAGCGAGAATAGCACGAACCCAGGGACTATCATTACTCACTAAAATAAATAACGACAGGCCATTAGTTAAAGACCCGATTGCGGTTTTTTCAGCAGAGTGGTTGTCCACGGCTTTTGGCATGAATGTTCTTGTGCTTATAAGACATCCTGCCGCATTTTGCTCCAGCCTGAAGATCAAGAACTGGCACTTCGGTTTCAGCAACCTGTTAGAACAGCCACTGCTAATGGAAAAATACCTTCATCCTTTTGAAGACGAAATTAATGAATATGCAAGAAACAGAAAAAACATCGTAGAGCAGGCAATATTACTCTGGAACTGCATCCATCATGTGATCAACATCTATCAGAAAAACCACCCGGGATGGCTGTTTATGCGGCATGAAGACTTGTCCACCGACCCTGTCAGTCAATTTCATTTAATCTTTAAATATTTAGATCTCGAATTTACCCAAAAGGTAAAAAACAGAATTCATGAGACAAGTGGCTCACATAACCCTGCCGAGCAACAGCAAGAGAACCCTTTTAAAAGAGATAGCAGGGAAAACATCAAGAATTGGAAAAAACGATTGACTACGGAAGAAATCTCCCTGATCAAGAAGAAAACTTCCGTGATAGCTGATGTATTTTACACTGGGGACGACTGGTGACCACACGCGGCTCCGTTGTGACACCAGGTTGTTACACCGGGCAAGAAATCAAATGATTAACACAACAAAAACATGAAAAAACTGCTTGTTATCTCGCGGAATTTCCCTCCACTGGTAGGCGGCATGGAGCGGCTGGTGCTCAACATATACAAGCAGCTCAACAGTCGCTTTGATTGTGACCTTGTCGGGCCACGGGACAGCAGGAAGCATGTATCGGGCAACCACAAGGTATATGAATGCCCGCTATCTCCCTTGCCAGCATTTTTCGTCACCGCCCTGCTGAAAAGCAGCGGAGCCGTCGCCAACAACAACTACTCGGCTTGCATCGCTGGCAGCGGAGTTACTGCCCCGGTTGCCCTGTTTGCAAGCAGGTTGAGAAAGATCCCGTGCATCACTTTTGTCCACGGGCTGGATCTGATTGTTAAGAACCGTGTTTACCAGAAGGTATTCGTCCCTGCGATCAGGCGCTCTGATGCGGTCATTGCAAACAGTGCCAATACCGCACGCCTTGCAGAGAAGGCCGGTATCGACCCGGACCGGATCAGAATCCTGCATCCCGGCGTACAACTACCCGAAACAGTCAGGTCCGGGACAGCCTTTCGGGATCACTACCATCTCCGCGACAGGCGACTCCTGTTATCAGTTGGTCGGCTGATACCCCGCAAGGGGCTTGCCGAATTTATTTCACAATCACTTCCTGCCATCGTAGCTGCGCAGCCGGACACATTGCTAGCAATCATTGGCTCTGAACCGGAAAACGCACTACAACGCGAGGACAGTGTAACCAGGCGCATTATGGACACAATCAGGGATCACCGGCTGGAAGATCACGTGCTCATGATCGGTCGCGTTGACGATGACACACTGCAGGCTGCATTCAGTGAGTCCGACCTGTTTGTATTTCCCCTGCGTGCCGTTGCTGGTGATGTGGAAGGCTTTGGTATGGTTGCAGTCGAGGCAGCCGCACTAGGACTGCCCTGTGTAGCCTTTTCGGAAGGAGGCGTATCAGATGCCATCCACCCCGGCCGATCAGGATTCCTGATCACCAGCGGAGATTATCACTCCTTCAGCCAAACCGTTATCGGCTGTCTGCAGGGCACAATCGAATGCCCCTCATCAGACAGCTGCCGGGAACACGCTGCACGCTTTCAATGGGGAACGTTCGGCGATAAGCTAGCGGACATCGTCTCTTCAGTTATTGACAGGGTGCATGCAAAATAAATTATGAGTGATCACGACGAGATCCAGTCGTTTTACGACGAGGTGTACTACAAGAACGCCAATGAAGATGCCTTGCCCTCGCGTCACCTGCGCAACCTGGCAGAAAAATACGTACAACCGGGAAACCAGGTACTGGATGTCGCTTGTGGCACCGGCAACTGGCTGATGGCAACCCGGGAAAGGGGAGCAATACCCAGCGGCATAGATCTGTCCACAAAAGCCATCGAAATCTGCAGGGCAAACATGCCTGAAGGTGAATTCCATGCCGGTCCGGCCGAGACCCTGCCATTCCCTGACAATTCATTTGATGTCATTACCTGCCTGGGTTCACTGGAGCACTTTCTGGATCCCGTATCTGCAGTTCGGGAAATGGCCAGAGTTTCCAGGAACAACTGCCTGTTTATCATTCTGGTACCAAATTCCGGCTTCCTCACACGTCGCCTTGGACTTTTCCGGGGTACCTATCAGAAAGCAGCAAAGGAAGAAGTCAGGTCGCTGGATGCCTGGAACAGGATTTTTGAATCCGGTGGACTGATAGTCAAGAAGCGCTGGAAGGATCTGCATGTTGTTTCCTGGGCGTGGATCAGCTCTGCCGGATGGCTCCAGATACCATTGCGTGCGCTGCAGGCACTCGCTCTGCCCTTCTGGCCGGTATCCTGGCAGTATCAGGTCTACCACCTGCTTGTCACAGCCAATGAAACAACATAAGCCATAATAAAAAATCAGCTTAATCACGTCCTGTGAATACCCCACCCGCCTTTCTGGCCAGTGAACAACCGGTGCTGCAGCACACAGGGAAGACCATTACCAGATCACAGCATGCTGCTGACGCCTTACTTGTCAAACACCCGTCATCCGACACAATTACGAGGTAACGCTCCCGCCGGGCTGTTTATGGTTGTCAAAGCACACAAATCAGGGGAAATACGTACACCCCACGGTCCCACAGCCAGCGCACCCGATTTACTTGAAAACACCCTTGCCACGGGGGAAAAACAGCCTGAACGCCCATTAAGACCATCTAAAGATCTACCCTGAAATGCCGAATAACACTTAGCAATTGCTGTATCCGGAGAAAGGTAAAAAACGGGCTGTGTATAACAGGTTGACAAGTTAGAAATTTATTGTAATTTACGTACTTAGTAGCGAAACGGGGAGCACTCCGGGATCATGAAATTCTGACGGACATCACAGCAGAAACAGACTATTTAGGATATTCATATAGATTCATGGCAACTACCAACCCTACAGTGAACCTCAGCGGCCTTGCCCGCAGACTTGTTATGGACGGCCTGCTCAACGAGGAGGAAGCCGCCAAGGCCAACGAGATGTCGCTGAAAAAGCGAACACATTTCGTCTCCTATCTGGTAGAAAACAAGATCCTCAGCAGCAAGGATATCGCATGGTCCGGCTCACAGGAGTTTGGCGTACCGCTGTTTGACCTGCGATCCATGGATATGGAAGTTGCTCCGCTGAAAATGGTCAGCGAGAAGCTCATCCAGCAGCATAACGCACTACCTCTCGTCAAACGCGGCAACCGTCTCTATATTGCCGTATCAGACCCGACCAACCTCAGCGCCATTGATGAATTCAAGTTCCACACCGGCGTCAATACAGAAGCCGTGCTGGTCGAGGAAGATCAGCTGCACAAGGCAATCGAAACCGCGCTGGAATCGCTTGACACAACCATGTCTTCGCTCATGGATGCTGATCTCGACAATCTCGATATCAGTGCCGGTGAAGACGACAGTACAAATGACGGTGACGTTAGCGAGTCTGATATTGATGACACGCCGGTTGTACGCTTTGTAAACAAGGTACTGCTTGATGCTATCAATACTGGCGCTTCCGACATCCATCTCGAACCGTATGAAAAAGATTTCCGCGTCAGGTTCCGCTCAGACGGCGTCTTGCACGAAGTCGCCTCTCCGCCCCGCTCACTGGCCATGCGCATCATTGCCCGACTCAAGGTTATGAGCCGCATGAATATCGCAGAGAGGCGCGTACCCCAGGACGGGCGCATTAAAATGAACCTGTCGCGTAACCGCTCGATTGATTTTCGCGTAAACACCTTGCCAACCCTCTACGGCGAGAAGGTTGTTTTACGTATTCTGGACGGCAGCGCCGCACAAATCGGCGTTGACGCACTGGGTTTCGAGGAAGAGCAGAAAAAGCTGTTTACCGATGCAATCAACAAACCTTACGGTATGGTACTGGTTACCGGACCAACCGGTAGCGGCAAGACGGTCTCACTGTATACCGGCCTGAATATGCTCAACACCCCCGACCGCAATATTTCCACCTGTGAAGACCCAGTAGAAATCAATGTGATGGGTATCAACCAGGTCAATGTAAATCCAAAGGCAGGTCTCGATTTTGGTATCGCCTTGCGCGCTTTCCTGCGTCAGGATCCTGACATCATCATGGTGGGTGAAATTCGTGATCTCGAGACGGCAGAGATTGCCATTAAGGCCGCACAAACCGGTCACCTGGTATTGTCGACACTGCATACCAATGATGCACCGCAGACCCTGACGCGTATGGCCAATATGGGCGTCCCCCCATACAATATTGCCTCTGCCGTCCAC
Organism: Gammaproteobacteria bacterium; assembly: GCA_030632175.1. Taxonomy (GTDB): domain Bacteria; phylum Pseudomonadota; class Gammaproteobacteria; order UBA9214; family UBA9214; genus UBA9214. The sequence continues at coordinate 5,794 of DAOVVG010000020.1, read as the reverse complement.
CTGATCATGGCACAGAGGCTTGCTCGACGCTTATGCGAGAAGTGCAAAAAGGAACTCGAGATTTCACCTGAGGCACTGCTTAAATTCGGATTCAGTCAAGATCAGATTGATGGACTCAAGGTATATACACCCGTAGGCTGTGACTCTTGCACTGGAGGCTACAAAGGCCGTGTCGGTATTTACCAGGTCATGCCGATATCTGAAGAAATGGGACGACTGATAATGGAAGGGGGTAATTCCATGCAACTCCAGGAACAGGCACAGGTCGAGGGTGTCGCAGACCTCAGGGAATCAGGCCTGAAGAAAGTTGCTGCAGGAATTACCAGTCTGGAAGAAGTTGACCGCGTAACCAAGGAATAAATCATGGCAGAAAAAGCTCTCAAGCAACCGGAACTGTTTACCTGGACCGGCACAGACAAACGCGGCGTCAAGGTCAAAGGGCAATCCCGCGGCGGCAACCCGGCCCTGATCAAGGCCGATCTGCGCAAGCAGGGCATTAAGCCGATTGCGGTCCGCAAGAAAAGCAACCTTTTCAAAGCGACCGCCAAGAAAAAGATCATCCCCAAGGATCTTGCCGTGTTTTTCCGCCAGCTGGCCACCATGATGTCCGCCGGCGTCCCGCTGGTGCAGTCATTCGAAATCATTGGCCGTGGCCATGAAAACGCCGGCATGCAGGAACTCATCCTCAAGGTAAAGTCAGAGGTCGAGTCCGGCACCAGTCTTGCGGATTCGCTGGGAAAACATCCGCTCTACTTTGATGATCTTGTCGTCTGTCTGGTAGCCGCCGGCGAACAAGCCGGTGTGCTGGAAACCCTGCTGGACAAGATCGCAACCTACAAGGAAAAAACAGAATATCTGAAGGCCAAAATCAAGAAGGCCATGTTCTATCCTACGGCAGTGATTGTTGTCGCCTTCATTGTCACCGCAATCCTGCTGATTTTTGTGGTACCGCAGTTCGAAGCTTTATTCAGCAATTTTGGCGCAGACCTGCCGGCATTTACCCGTGTCGTCGTCAATCTGTCCGAATTTATGCAGGAGTACTGGTGGCTAATGCTGGGCGTTATCGGTGGCGCCATCTTTGGCTTCCTGCAGGGTAAGAAACGCTCTCGAAAATTTGGACGAGTACTGGATCGCATGGTTCTGAAAATGCCCATTGTCGGCCCCATCATGCACAAGGCCGCCATTGCCCGCTATTCCCGTACCCTGGCCACCATGTTTGCTGCTGGTGTCCCGTTGGTTGAGGCGCTGCAATCCGTTGCCGGTGCCACGGGCAATGTGGTCTATTCAGACGCTGTACTGATGATAAAAGACAGCGTTGCCACCGGACAGCAACTGACTTTCGCCATGAACCAGACCGGCCTGTTCCCGAACATGGTGGAACAAATGGTCGCCATCGGTGAGGAATCAGGTGCGCTTGATTCCATGCTGTCCAAGGTTGCCGACTTCTATGAACAGGAAGTGGATGATGCCGTAGACGCTCTCACCAGCCTGCTGGAACCACTCATCATGTCGGTACTCGGTGTTCTTATCGGTGGCCTGGTGGTAGCCATGTACCTGCCAATATTCAAGATGGGCGCCGCGATCTGACCCTCTATCGTTTGCCAACTCGTACTGCTCCAGACATAGCTGCCTGAGTTCATGGAAGCATTACAACTGCTCGAGTCCTCTCAGCTGTTCTTTGTCATTGCCAGCGGCGCACTGGGTCTGGTTGTCGGCAGTTTCCTGAATGTAGTCATTTACCGGTTACCGGTCATGATGGAAAGGAGCTGGACCCGCGAATGCCGGGAGCACGCCGGTGAACCCGTCGACACAACCGAACAGGAACACTTCAACCTGCTGACGCCCGCTTCCCGGTGTCCGAAATGCGACCATCGCATTACCGCACTGGAAAACATCCCGGTGATCAGCTACCTGTTCCTGAAAGGTCGTTGCTCAGGCTGCGCAACCGCCATACCCGTACGCTATCCGACGGTTGAGCTAACCACTGCGGTTCTCTCGATAATCACCGCCCTGCATTTTGGCTACAGCCTGCAAGCAGTGGCCGCACTCGGTTTTACCTGGGCACTCATTCCGCTTTTTCTGATCGACTTTGACCACCAGATTCTGCCTGATTCGATTACCCTGCCGCTGTTATGGACAGGGCTGCTACTCAGCCTGTTCAACCTTTTTGTAGACAGCCAAAGCAGCATCATTGGGGCAGCGGCAGGCTACCTGTCTTTATGGGCGATCTTCCATATATTTAAACTGCTGACCGGCAAGGAAGGCATGGGCTACGGCGACTTCAAGCTCCTCGGTGCTATCGGTGCCTGGGTTGGCTGGCAATCCCTGCCTGTTGTCATCCTGTTTTCCTCCGTGGTCGGGGCCGTCATCGGGATCACTCTAATCCTGTTCAAGGGCCGTGACCACAGCCAGCCCATGCCCTTTGGACCCTTCCTCGCCGCCGCGGGATGGATGACACTGCTGTGGGGAAACGACATAATCCGCTTGTACCTGCAGTAATTTTCTTCCATACAACGGGGTAACACCGCGACCTTGGGCAAACATGGCAAACACACACTGGTGGTAGGCCTGACCGGGGGAATTGGTAGCGGCAAGACAACCGTCGCAGAGGGTTTCAGCGCCCTCGGAGTTCCGGTCATTGATGCAGACCAGCTGGCCCGTGAACTGGTCGAACCCGGCCAGCCAGCCCTTGATGAAATAATCGAGATCTTCGGAAAGGCATCCGTCGCGCCTGATGGTCAACTGGAACGTAGCTACCTCCGGGAAAAAATCTACACGGATGTCGGACTGAAATTACGGCTTGAAGCCATCCTCCACCCGAAAATTCGTCAACGTATCAGAACCTTATTATCCAATATCCAGGAACCCTACTGCATTGTGGTCATTCCCCTGTTGCTGGAAACACAGCAAAACGACCTGGTCAACCGAATCCTGGTGGTCGATGCGCCCGAAAAAGAACAGCGCCAACGGGTTGCCGCCAGAGACAGCCTGTCGGACAATACCATCATGGCTATCATACAATCACAGGCAGATCGCAGCACGCGCCTTGCAGCGGCAGACGACGTTATTGTCAACGACCGCAATATCGCATCACTCACTGACCGCATACAGGAATTACACCAGCACTATATGGAAATAGCATATGACCACTAGCTCGGGCTCGTCACTGGCAAGTAACAAACAGGCACCGGACAACTCCGCTGCAAGGCACAGCCCGGCAAGTAAATCGCCCCGGTCAGTGCCAGAGAAGATCATGTATGAACAGCCGCTAAACGAACGAATAAGATCCTTTCTGCGACTTGAATATCTGTTTCAACAGGCTGCCTACCACCTGAGTCGCCAGTCAGAGTGGGACAGCCGTGCCACACTGACCTGTGTTCTTGAAATTCTCGAAATTTTTGGCAATACCAACCTCAAATCCGAGGTTCTCAAGGAACTTGAGCGGCATACTACCAGCCTGAAGCGGCATGAACAGAACCCGGATATTGATCACTCACAGCTCTCCGGACTGCTCGACAACATCAACACTCATATAGAAAAAGTGCGCGCCATTAATGGCCAGATTGCCAATGAGCTGAAGGCCAGTGAATTCCTGGTGAGCATCAGGCAGCGTAGCGCCATTCCTGGCGGTACCTGCGATTTTGATCTGCCGGCCTTCCACTACTGGCTGCAGCAACCAGCTAAAGAACGCACCCGGGATCTCGCGCAATGGCTCAGTCATTTTGACGCCATCGGTCAGGCGATTCAGATGATTCTCAGCCTGACGCGCGACAGCACTGCCATGAAGCCGACCCTGGCAACCGCCGGAGTTTACCAGCGCACACTGGATCCCAACCTTCCATGCCAGCTTGTCAGGATTGCATTACCACCGGGACTGCCTTACTTCGCAGAATTGAGCGGCGGACGTCACCGTTTCACTGCACGCTTTCTGCAGTTTTCCACTGACGAGAAACGCGCCAAGCAAACCGACCAGGATGTGGAATTCGAACTGGCCTGCTGCATCATCTAGTTACGCACCCTGACCTGCTGTGGCAACCAATAAAAACAAACCGCGAACAGTCACCTGTCCAACCTGTGGCAGTCTGGTGGAATGGGTTGCTGAGCAAACCTGGCGACCTTTCTGCTCGGAACGCTGCAAGCTGATTGATCTCGGCAGCTGGTTCGATGAAAACAACCGCATACCGGGTGATTCAGAGGCAACCAGCATGCAGAATAAGGACGACTAGCTGATATTACGGCACAGTAACTGACGAAATGGCGCGGCTCATACCACCGGGTCGCCCCACAATCCGTTGATCGCAGCAATACCCTGCGCACCATGCCGGAAAGCCGTAGCCAGATCTGCCAGCTGCATCCCCCCCAGCGCATAAACAGGCAATGAGGCCTGTTCAGTCAATTGTTGCAGGCCGTCAAAACCCAGCAGACAGGCATCCGGATGAGTGGCGGTCTGTTGTACGGGTGAGACGACGATAAAATCAAGCCCCAGCGCCCCCGCATGCTGCACTTCCTGCCGTGTGTGGCAGGATGCCCCCACCAGGTACTCATCACCCAATGGCCGGGCAGACAAGCCCCTCAGGCGCGCACTGGTGAGATGCACCCCATCTGCTCCCAGCTCGGAAACCAGCGCTGCTTCTGCATTCAGCAACAAGCGCGCATCAGCCTGGCGGCACAGTTGCTGAACGGCCGGTACCAGCGTCCGGAAGTCTGCTGCAGAAAGACGTTTTGCACGTAGCTGTACCAGCGACACCCCTCTACCAAGCGCGCCTTCAAGGGCGCGCAGAAAGCTGGAATGATCGGAGCCCGGCTCCGGCGTAACAAGATAACGATCGGGCAGACTGACGGCCTTGATAATCGGGGTGTTGGCTGCAGGAAACCGGTACTCGCCGAGCGCTCCAACGGCGGCCCATTCAATCACCTGCCCCTCATTGCCAGCCGCAGTCCCTGTGAAAGCATCGACACGCCAGACATCCAGTAATACCGCCTTGTCCGCATAGTCATGCACAACCCGTATCAGCGGGCGGGCAGCCTGCACGATAATCCCGAGCTCTTCGTATAATTCACGACGCAGGGCATTGGCCACCGACTCACCCGGCTCAAGCTTGCCACCCGGAAACTCCCACAGCCCTCCCTGGTGGACATGGAGTGGTCGCCGACTGATTAGCACGCGCCCCTGCTCATCAAAGATCGCTGCAGCAGCGACATGAATTCGCGCCGGTGCAATTTTCATTTCGTCAAACCCTGCAGTCACGCAGTAAGACTGCACACATCAGGTACGGTATTCGGCGTTGATTTTCACGTAGTCATAGGACAGGTCACAGGTCCAGACCACTTCATTGAAATGACCGCGATGCAGGACAACCCGAATGGTCACCTCCTCCCGGTCCATGACCTGTTGCCCGGCGGCCTCTGTATAATCAGCCGCTCGTCCCCCTTCGCGAACAATGCAGACCTCATCGAGGAAAATCTCAAGCTGCGCCAGATCCAGATCCGTAACACCTGCCCGACCAACAGCTGCCAGTATCCGCCCCCAGTTCGGGTCGCCGGCAAACAAGGCGGTTTTCACCAGCGGCGAATGGGCAATTGTGTAGGCAACCTGCAAACACTCATCGCTGCTGGCACCGCCTTCGACAGCAACCGTGACAAAACGGGTGGCACCCTCCCCGTCACGTACTATCGCTGTAGCAAGCTGTACACAGATATCGGTCAGCGCCTCGCCGAACAGGGCATGGCCCTGTGTTCCCGGCTCCACTGCCGCACCTGACCCGGTAGCGACCAGCACGCAGGCATCATTGGT
>DAOVVG010000299.1 GCA_030632175.1 Gammaproteobacteria bacterium | reverse complement strand
GGATCACCAGCTCGGTTAAGTCGACCGAAATTGATGCCGAACGGCGGGTGAGGGTAAATCGAAGAAGCGGAAGAATTTAGGAAGGTAAACCGAAAACCACCGAAACCGAAATACCGAGCATGTAGCAGGCGGTCCTCGGAATTCCCCGTCCATGCAACCCCGCCATGGGATGCACCAAGGGACTCCGATCCCTTGGTCCCGGCGCTATAACTATAAGAATTTTATGGAGATGGTGGGCCCGCAAGGACTCGAACCTGATGATGTCGGATAAAGCTGGCTGATCGGATGCCTGAGTCGTGTCGTCCTGAGTTGGACGGTCCGGTGCGTGGGCACCAAGCGGTCTTCCGGTTGCTTACAAATATCTCACCCAACATTTGTACTTTATTTTGAATTGCATCACTCAGGCCAACACATTGAAAAAACAAGCTGGCTACAACGATCTGGTGGGTCAACCGAACGTGCAAATCAACACTTCGGGGTATGATGTGAGTCCATGTTAACTTTTCAAGAAGTGCCCCTCTGACCCGGAGTAATTCTAATGCGATGGTCTCACTTTATTTTCCTTCAGTGCCTGCTCGTTGTGATTGTTGGAGGCATCGTCTATTTGCATAAAGACAGGGTAATCATGGTGAAAATTCCACCTGCATCATTGGCGCAGTGGTATAAGCCGGAGAATGAGCGGCAGGTGTGGTTGCATAATATGTTTAAGCTGCGACGTGAAATGCAGGCGGTAAGGTTATATTCCGATAACAAGGATGCAAAACACGTGGAGAAATGGGTAACCTTATTAAGCGAGCATTACCCGAAAATTGGTGAGATGGTTCCAGAGTGGAAGAAAAAACTGGACATGGATGCAATGACCCGTTTGCAGGAAAGTGCCAGCAGTAGTCGCTATCAGGAGGTGTCGAGTGCACTCGATGATTTAAGTGCAAGCTGCGAATCTTGTCACAAGGATTACCGGGCCAGCACCGCCACAATGTACCGTGCCCCTGATTATTCCTTGATTGAGATCGACACCTCGACCACATTTAAAGTGCACATGGAAGAGCTTTCCAAACAGGTAAACCAGGTCAAAATTGCTTCTGAAGATGGCATGCAGGATATTGCATTATCATCCTTGCTGGATTTGGAGAAAGGTATCAATGTGCTGGGTGAAACCTGTGCAAATTGCCATAAGAAACAGGATGCGAAGGTGTACCCTGGCGAGACAATCAACAATACGATAACCAGCCTGGGAGAAAGTCTGAGAACGGGCACCCTAAAGGATCAGGGGCGAGAGTTGGGCACGCTGGCTGTGCTGGCTTGTGCCCGCTGCCACGGTACTCATCGAATCGCTTCTGATATCAGGAAGCTGTTTGTAGACAGGCAAAGCTGGGCTGAGCTGATAAAGCATTAAAGAGAAAAGGTAGTATCGGATAGTCTGGCAGGCTATAAATAACGCGCCAGCAATCCCATCGCGCAATCCTGTCCATCCAGCGGAATCTGTACCCGGTACCCGCCGCCAGGGGCTTCTTTTACGGGATTGTCATCCATGTCGAGCATGTTTTCCAGGCGGAAAATCCGGTTGCCTCCCGGCAGAATTAGCTCCAGTTCGTCGCCAATGGAGAACTTGTTCTTGACGTCAATACGAGCCATGCCATTCTTGGGATTATAGCCGGCCAGGGCGCCTACGAAGCGTTGTTTGACGCTGTCTGAATGACTCTTCAGGTAATTCTGGTAATTCTGGTTGGGGTGGCGTTGCAGGAAGCCATCCGTATAGCCGCGATTTGCCAGGTTCTCCAGTGACCCCAGCAGCCTTGCATTAAATGGTCGGCCGGCCTCTGCATCATCAATTGCCTGGCGGTAAATCTGCGTAGTACGTGCAACATAGTAATGTGACTTGGTGCGGCCCTCAATCTTGAGACTTTTGACGCCGATATTGATTAGTCGTTCAACATGCTCCAGGGCTCTCAGATCTTTGGAGTTCATGATGTAGGTGCCGTGTTCATCTTCCTCAATCGGCATTTGTACGCCGGGACGGTTGCTTTCCTCCAGCAGGTAAACCTGTTCCGCAGCTCCGGTCGCCGGGGTGTCGACTGCCTGGATGTCACCGCAGATATCCACGCGGGCAGTTTTCACCTTGTAATCCCAGCGGCAGGAATTTGTGCAGCTGCCCTGATTGGCGTCGCGGTGATTGAAATATCCGGACAGCAAACAGCGGCCAGAATAGGCAATGCACAATGCGCCATGTACAAAGACCTCCAGTTCCATCTCGGGACATTCATGGTGGATCTCTTCAATCTGATCCAGTGAGAGTTCGCGTGACAGGATGACGCGGGTAATACCCTGTTGTTGCCAGAAGCGGACGCTGGCGTAGTTCATGGTATTGGCCTGCACCGACAAATGTATTACGGTGTCGGGCCAACGCTCGCGTACCATCAGGATGAGCCCCGGGTCTGCCATGATGAGCGCATCCGGCCCCAGCTCCATGATGGGTTCCATATCCTTGATGAAGGTCTTTATCTTTGCATTATGCGGCAGGGTGTTGCTGGCGAGGTAAAACAGCTTGCCGGCATCGTGGACTTCCTGAATGCCTGTCGCAAGGTTATCCAGCGTGTGAAAATCATTATTACGCACCCGCAGGCTGTAGCGGGGCATGCCAGCGTACACGGCATCAGCACCGTAGGCGATCGCGTAGCGCAGGTTCTTCAGGTTACCGGCCGGTGCCAGCAGTTCGGTCGTATTCATGAGGGGTACGGGGCAGGGAAGTCAGTTAATACATACGATCCATTATATAACGATAACAGCGACGGTCCCCGGAATTCGCCGCTATGGGTGTCACCAAGGGACTATGATCCCTTGGTTCAAGAGTTATATGGTTTTTTAGCTATGTCTCCTTTTGTGTTTGTATCAAAATATTTCTCAACCCGCAATTTTTTTATTTCTTATCTGGCCTTATGGGTATTGATAACCGTAGCTGCCTATCAGATATTC
>DAOVVG010000246.1 GCA_030632175.1 Gammaproteobacteria bacterium | reverse complement strand
GTAATCGCAAGGGTTCGATTGATAATTTTCCGATTGTGCATGACAGCCGGGGGTTTACCTTTGGGCGAGTGCCCGAGTCGCTGCAATCGGCACGCCTGTACGGTTTTACTGACAGGCAGCAACAGATGCTGCAGGCTGGCTACACCAACCTGGAATCCCTGTTGCCGGAACAGGGCGAACGCTCCAGTGTTCAGCTAACGGTTGGTGACTCGAATATACGCGTCAACTTTGAACATTTGCGACAGCGCCTGATGCCTGCCGGTGTACTGCTGTCTGCGGCGCTGGGGGTACCAAGTACCGGACCGGACCGCTACTACTATGCTGTGGTTCGCTGGCTGGAGCCGGGAGGTGAAATCGACGCCTTTCTTGCCACGAACCCGGATGTAGACCTGGAGGTCGATGTTTTTGTTACACCACACAATGACCTCGAGGACCTGCGTGACAGCCCCGATCCAGAGTTCACACGGCTTGTATTTCCGCAGGATCTGCCCGGCAAGGCAGTCGATAATGAGCAGGCTGGAATAACGGCACAGCAGAGCAAGCGTGACCGGTTGAAGTTCGTTACACAGATGCTGGGGATGAATGCTGCCGAGATCACGGTACTGCGCAGTGCTGTTGCCCGCATGGTTCCACAGTCGGTGTTTGCCGACAAGCAATCATTCAAACCGTCGCTTGAAAAGCCTGCCATGAGACGTGTTCTTGACTACATTGACCTGATTGAACAAGAATTGGAACGCTACGCCACGTCAGGGCGACAGGTGCATATGAATATCATTGTTTTGCCAAGCGTGTATGACCTGCCGGGGCTCAAACACGAATATACCTGGGACGGATTTATGGACGACTATGTGGCCGGTAAGTATCACCCTGATGGGACAGAACGGCCGGTACAGGTGAGGAACCTGCATGTCCGCGACCTGTTCCATAACTGGTATATGCTGGATTCTGACTATGCCACCCTGTTTGACCAAGGTGACCTTCATTACACCATAAAAGGTATGATTGACCTGACTGTTGCACTGGCCATCAGAAAGGGATTGCTGCCGGATGCCTGGCTGGATGAGGAAGGTGTATTAAATGAAGAGAAAAGGCAGTGGTTACAGGAGCAATTACTGCAACAACATGAAGCAGTCATGCTGGCTATACGCAAGATTGCACCCTAATTAAAATCGGGTAACCTGATGATTAAGGAATAGCGGACCAAAAGACGGTATGTATGCAAAAAAACTGAAGAATCTCTACCTGAGGACGCTGACCCCTTACTACTTCATTACCTTTCCCAAGTCGGGCCGAACCTGGGCCAAGTCATTCCTGGCCAACTATTATGCATGCTGGTTGGATGTGCCGCTGTTTTATGATTTTGCGCCACTGTGGCGTCAGGGAAGACGGGCACGGGTGTCGCGTATTATTTTCACTCATGCAGAGCACCGCGATGAGCCTGAAGAACAGGTGGTCCGCTTCATGCGGCGTGTCAGAAACAAGCGGGTTATTCTGCTGGCACGGGACCCGCGGCATACGGTATTTACCTACTACTTCCGCCTGGTAAAGCGCATGCAGGACACACAGGTACGTTCAATGACATTGCCGGAATTTATACGCCAGCCCGATGTGGGGTTGCCGCGTATCGTCCGGTTTCTGAACGAGTGGTACAATTACCGTGAAAATTTCAGTGCTTTCATTATGTTAAGGTATGAGGACTGCGTCGAGCGGCCAGCTGATAAGTACGCACAGCTGCTGCGTTTCCTGGCAACCGAGGCAGATGAGACCTGTATACAGCAGGCGTTGCAACGCAGCGTTGATACCACCAGGAAGATCGAGGAAGGCGGGCTGGCGCGTGATGTGGGCCTGGAGCAGGATATTGCCAGGGGATCGCAGTATTTTGAGGCAACGGCAGGTGATACATTGTCTGTTGATCGTTACGCTGGCGATGATGCGGCATATGCGGCTGCGTTCACCGCTGAAGACATGGAGTTTATGGATACCGAAATCAACAAACTGCATCCGGATTTCGGGTACGGGAGAGGAGTTGGCTGAATGGCAAAGTTTATCCTGCTGGCCGCGCGCCGGTCGGGCACAACCCTGCTGATCGATTGCCTGAACAGTCACCCGGAGGTCGATTGTGTCAAGCGCGCCTTCGGTCTCGAGAAAAAAATAAAGAATCCCACGCCGGATAACCATGCCGGCGGCTTCTTCCTGTACCGCATGAAAAATCTGTCCAACCGCATGCGTTACTACACCAGACGCCAGGCGCTGGTGAATGACTTCCTGCGGGATGATATTTTTACACCTGGTGCAGACTTCCCGGCGGCTGGTTTCCGCCTGATTTACGAGATGTCTGCAAAATACCCGCAGATTGCGCAATGGGCGAGGCAGAAAGATGCGCGGGTTATCCACCTGATTCGTGGCAACTTGCTGAAGACCTATATTTCCACTGTGACGGCGGCCATTCACAAAATGCGCCACCCACGCGAGGGTGCGGAAATCAGGACGGTAAAGATCCATATCGATCCACAGGAACTATTGACGGAACTGAACAAGCGTGTAGCACTGATTGAGGAGCAGCGACAGTTGTTCAGTGATTGTCACTGCCATGAAGTCTTTTACGAGGACTTTGTTGCGGATCGAATAAAAGAGTCGGTGAGGATGCTGCGTTTTCTGGGTGTCGATGAAAGCAGGGAACTCACCACGGACCTGCTGAAGATCAACCCCGAGTCACTGTCCGATTTGGTCGAGAACTATGAAGAAATATGTGCAGCCCTTAAGGGTACACAGCATGAGAAGTACCTGGACTGACGGGGCGCAAGGGTTTGCAAATACTTCCGGGAAGAGTACGCAATAGGCTGGATACGTTGCTGAACAGACTCAAGGCAAAGCTTGATGTCGGTGAATACTGGTACTGGCTGGATGCGAAGGATGTCGATGAGGAGATCGATATTCATTCCCTGGTATTTCCGCTGCGCTACGATATCCTGATCAGGCAGGGTTTCTTTGAATATTATGCTGAGCACCGGGATATGTACCGGGAAGAGCCATCGGCCTTCCTGCGGTTAGTAAAGCAACATCCCTATTATGAATGGTTCTGCAAGGTGCTGTTGGTGCGTTATTCCCCACATTTGCAGGGTAATGCTGAAGCATTGCACCGGGATTTTGCCAGTAGAGTGAAAGCATCCGCTAAATTATATGATTCGATGGTCAGTCACGGCTTTGACAGGAGCAGTCCGATTATTCCCTATACGGGGCAGCATATTCTGCCTGCCGATTCTGGCAGAGAGACGGGCGCAAAATATTACATGGGTGATGGCTGTCACCGGCTTGCCTGCCTGATGTCGATGGGATATACGAGTCTGCCGCGGGAATATGTGCGTGTGAAGTGTTTCAAGCGGCTGGTACCGCTTGATAACTCCAGGTTGCTGGCCGGTAGCATCAAGGTTGATCCGGAATGGTTGTGATACAGGCCATTGTTGACCGGATAGTTCAATGAAGCTCCCGGTATTTGCAAGGAATGTTGCCACCTTGATGACGGGTGGAGTCATTGCCAATTTGCTTTCACTGGCAGCCGTTCCTGTTATTTCACGATTATTCAACCCGGATGATTTCGGTGTGGTTGCATTGTTCGTTTCAATTACCATGATATTTTCAACAGTGGCTACCTTGCGTTATGAACATGCGATTGTATTGCCGGAAAGCAGGGAAGAGGCTGCCGAGATTGCAACACTGGCTTATTTTTTCCTGTTTATAGCAAGCTGTCTTGTATCGATAATCGCGGTTGCCTGGTATGTCCTGTTACCGGATTCATCGTGGGTGCAGACGATGGGGCTGTGGTTTCTTGCCATCCCTGTGGGAACATTGTTTCTTGCTGTTCCCAATATCGTGGTGAATCTGAATACGAGGGAAAAGCGGTTCAGGCAGATTGCCGAGGCGGATATTTCGCAGGTGGGCGTGATGTCTGTCGTAAGGATTGTTTCCGGTTTTATCTGGTCTTCCACAGTTGCTGGGCTTGTGGGTGGTCTGCTGGCCGGGAATGTTGCACGGATTTATGCATTGCTGGGCGGACGCTGGGGGAATCTGCGGAATGGCTTCAGGAAGATGGACCTGTCCCAGGCCAGACTGGTTGCTGTGCGTTATAAACAATTC
>DAOVVG010000196.1 GCA_030632175.1 Gammaproteobacteria bacterium | reverse complement strand
GGGCTAAAAAATTACGCCCGGTTGTTAGCCGGGCGTAACCGTCGACAGCGTGTGTGAAGTTTGGCGACGCTTCCTAGTGTCCTCTGGAAGGTTGGTGTATCACTCGCATGTATGGTCTGACGCTGTTCCAGCCGGCCGGGAACTGATCCCGCGCCTCGTCATCACTTAAAGCCGGAACGATGATGACGTCTTCGCCATACGTCCAGTTGACCGGTGTCGCAACATTGAAATCCGCGGTAAGTTGTAGTGAGTCGATTACGCGCAGGATTTCCTCGAAATTGCGGCCGGTACTTGCGGGGTAGGTAATCATCAGCTTGACAGTTTTATCCGCGCCAATGACAAACACCGACCGCACCGTCATGGTGTTGTCGGCACTTGGGTGAATCATCCCGTACGCTGTCGAGATCCTGCGATCAGAATCTGCGATTAACGGGAAGTTCAGTGCATACCCCTGGGTTTCCCTGATATCGTCAGCCCATCGCTGATGTGCGTCGAGGGGGTCGACGCTCAGGCCGATGACCTTCACGTTGCGCTTGTCGAACCTGGGCTTTAACCGGGCTACTTCACCCAGTTCGGTGGTGCAGACCGGTGTAAAATCCTTTGGATGTGAAAACAGCACTGCCCAATCGTCACCCATCCAGTCGTACAGACGGATATTGCCTTCCGTGGTCTCTGCGTTGAAATCAGGTGCTATATCGCCGAGTTGTAGTGCCACTGGATATCTCCTTTGTGTATGTTCAACAAACTAACACCCTATACATAGGATACAAATCGTGCGTGCGCCAAAAGAATTTTTTTATGAAAGGTAGCGCTAATAAGCTGATATGGTTTCCTCGCGGCTGTTGCGAAGGGCGGTGCAGGGGTTTCGGTTAGCTTGTCAGGGACCCTGTGCTGTAATAAGCCCGCTTCTTGAAAGATTGTCTATGTCAATGATCCTGAAAGACAACATGATTTTTATCCACAGAACGTGACTGCCGGCTATGACTCACGGACGGAGCATCCAGGGAATGGGTAGTGGCTGTGGCACTGGGTCACATGCCTGAATATCTCCGTTCGGGCCGGATAACTGCCCAGCTAACCGGCCTGCTGTGCGGATTGTTGGTCGCCAGCGGGCAGGCCGCCTAAACAGCTGAAAGTCTGGTCCTCGACCCGGTGTTGGACATTGCCCTGCAGGAAAACCGGCTGCTGGTATTTGCAACGGTTCCCTGCGGCATGTGCGGTGCCTTTGTGGCAATCTGTATAGTCAACAGTGCATTCGGCTTTATGGCATCATTGCAGTGGCAGGTGTGCTGGTGGGTGTGATCGTCAGGCATATCATTGTGTTGTTTGACTTCGTCGAAGCAGCGCATGAGCGCGGCGAGCCCATGCGTGAGTCCCTGCTGGATGCCGGTATTATGCGTTTGCATCCGGTTATGATTACTGTCGGTGCAATTATCTGGCGCTGTTGCCGCTGGCTATTCACGGTGGCCCGTTGTGGCAACCGCTGTGTTATGTGCAGATTAGCGGGCCGGCACTTGCCACGGTGGTCACTTTGTTGCTGGTCGCGGTGATGTATTCTTTGTTTGTGCTCGAGCTCAAGTGGGTGAAATGGAAAACAATCGAACAACAGCCTGCAATGGCCTGAAAAAACGCCGCGGTTATTTTGCGGTTGTCATCTTTTGTATGGCCGGCCTGGCGCAGGCCGGAGATTTTATCGACAACCGTTTTGGTATGCGTTTTGTGAAAATTCCCGCCGGAACCTTCACCATGGGGACCGCTGAAGTAGAGTCAGCCCGCATGGAATTTCCGGAACTAAAACCGGATGATGTGCTCGATGAGACGCCCGCACACCCGGTGCGTATCACGCGGGGCTTCTACCTGGGGACCACAGAAGTTACCCAGGACACCTGGTTCCGGGTGATGGAAAACAAGCCCGGCCCCGAGGCATTCTGGCAAGCGGAAGACTGGCAGCAACGACCCATGGCAACCAGTTCCTGGTACATGGCGGCGCGCTTTGTCGAAGAGCTCAACAAGCTCGACAGCGACTACCGTTACCGTCTGCCCAGCGAGGCGGAGTGGGAGTACGCCGCGCGTGCCGGTAGCGCGGGACTGCGGCCGATGCCGGTTGATAATCTGGAAGAATATGCATGGTTTATCAATAACTCAGGCGATATACCTCAGGTTGTTGCAACTCGAAAGCCGAATGCCTTCGGTCTCTATGACATGCTCGGAAACGTCTGGGAGTGGGTTGATGACTGGTATGCTGCTGACAGTTATGCACAGGCGGTGGCGGCTGACCCGCACGGGCCTGCCGAGGGTTTTGCAAAGGTTCGCCGGGGTGGCTCCTACCATTGTCCGGTACACTTGCTGCGCCCCGGTTACCGCGCGGCCAACAAGCCCGGTGTTGCCTATGAGGTGAATGGTTTCCGCGTGATAGCCGAGCCGCGCCAGACTTGACCTTTTAGGGGCTGAAGCATAAATTCTCGTCTGATTCTGATGCACGAACAACTGGGCAGATATCGTGATACCGGTAAATCCTAACAAGGAAGCGCGCCAGCACCTGCGCAGTGACAGGAAGAACTTCCGTGTCAAAACGCAAATACCCTGTGAAGTCGGCCCCCCGGGCGGCGAGATGAGCGTTGCCCTGATTCTTGATCTGTCCTGCGGTGGTGTGAAATTTAGTTGTAACCAGCATGTGATTAACAACATGTTCCTGGAAGAAAAGACACCACTCGGTGTGGTGCTGGATGTCTTTATCAATATCTATTTCAACCTGTCTGAAGATGATGCGCCCGATTTGTTAATAAAAACCGGTGCGCGTATTGTTCATACTGAACGACTGGCGCAGGACCTGTTTCAGGTCGGTGCCGAGTTTATCGACCTGACGCAACAGGCCACCGAAAAGCTGCAAACCTTTATCGGGGAGTGTCGACAGGACTAGCTCGACAGGTTCTGAACGAATCAAGGTTCGTCTCTGGAAAACTTTTCTATTACTGTAAATGCGCAGCTGAATAACTCACGCACCTGGTCATTCTGCTGAGTTTCTACCTTATGGTCCCTGAAAGGAGACTGGAAGGTATGCAAATAATCTTCGGTTGAAAATTAACAGGGTGTTCAAAGAAGAATTCCTTCTCCTTTATACCCGGTGACTAATCGGGTGCTCCGGGAGAAGGCCAGGAAGAGGGGAAAATATATAAAGTTATAGATCCCCGGCCCCTCGCTTTGCTCTCCCCGGCCCTCCCCCTGAGGGGGAGGGAGTATTTACACATCCCCCTATGTTCATCGTTGTAACCTGACGCTGTCTGATAATGAAATGGCGGCTGAAGATAGCTGTGTTTTGCCCTTGTCCTCGCATAATCCTCTGCAGATTCCCCAGGCAGGGGAAGTATTCAGGCTATGGAGGCAGGATTCATGTTGATTTTGACGCGGAAGGTTAATGAGTCGCTGATGGTGGGCGATGATGTCACGCTAACGGTACTGGGGATCAAGGGTGGTCAGGTCCGGATTGGCATCAGTGCGCCCCGGGATATTGAAGTGCACCGGCAAGAGGTCTACGAGAGAATCCAGCGTGAGCGCTGTAAGGATGAGGCGTAGGCGACACGGCGGGGGTTGCCATCAGTGATGTGATCTGAATTCCCCGGGGGATTTCCCCGTCCAGCGTTTAAAGGCCCGGGTGAAATTGCTGGGTTCGGAAAAACCCAGCAAATAGGTGATTTCACCGATCGTGCGGCTGGTATCCCGGATATATTGCAAGGCCAGTTCTTGCTGGGTTTCATTCAACAAGTCCTTGAAGCTGGTATCTTCATCGCGCAGTTTGCGCTGCAGGCTGCGCAGACTGGTATTCAGTGTCTGGGCGATGTCTTCCTGACTGGGCCTGCCATCGGGCAGTCCCTCGATAATTTTCGCGCGCACCTGCATGGCGAGGTTGCTGCGCTCATAACGCGCGAGATAATCGATGACGGTCTGGTCATTCAGCCGTGCAAGCTCGGGGTGTGCTGTCGACAACGGGGTGTTAGCCAGCGTGGCATCAAAACTCAAACGATGTGCGTCTGCCGAATATTCAATGGACGGGCCGAACATCGCTGTATAGGGTTTTTTATCGACAGGCTCCGGGCGTTGCAGGGCGACATGCACCGGCATCACATCGTTTGCGGCGGTAATCTGGCACATGCGCAGAAACATGGCCAGCCCGGCATCGGTTGCCGCATGGGAAAAGTTCGGCCCGAGATCCGGCACTGTTACCACCAGGTCAACGGTGTCTTCCCCGTCTTCCAGCCGGAAGTCGGGCAGTGCGTTAATCAGGTGTGAATATTTCACCAGTCGACCCAGCGCATCACGCAGGGTATCGCTGGCCAGCCAGGCAAACCCGAGTCCATGCAGGACGGCCGGCTGGAAGTGACGTGCGGCTACCAGTCCGAAAGCGGGATCGCCGGTCGCAGCCACTGCCAGCCGCCACAGTTTCATTGTCTTTGTAGTGGGAACCCGGGCGTTCGCGTTGCAGCTTTCCTCGGCGTTAATACCGGCTTCCGAGAGCAGCGGTGCCGGGTCATAACCATGGTTGTGCAGGGTCTGTGCGATCAGGGCGACGACACTGCCGAGAGAGGTGATATCTGCAGGTATATCCATGGGCTGTAAATCGCGGTCTCCGGGGACTAGATTTTGGCATCAACTGATTAGTTGCCAGCTGGCTTTAATGATTACTGTGTTGATCTTGGAAGGCAAGCATAAATCGTGCGGCAGCCGGCTCAGGAACCTTGTGCTAAATAAAAAAATCAACATCGGTATCTACAGTCTTGCAGTGTTGCCGGTTGATTATCTTGACCGGCTGGGAGATCCCTTCGAAACGGCTTGCACCGGGAAATATATTGAGCCGGGATGCCGGCCTGTTTTCACAGCCGGCATTCGCGCCTACCAGCTGGCAACCTACCTGCAGCTGGTGCGTGAGCATTACGGTCGCGGTGTGGCCAACCAGATTGGCAATTATCAACGACGCCTGATGCAGTCGGAGGACGAAGCACTGGACGAGGGC
>DAOVVG010000024.1 GCA_030632175.1 Gammaproteobacteria bacterium | reverse complement strand
CATGATTGACACCCTGAAAACCAATGCACCGTTCTGGAAAAAAGAAATCCTCATTGAAGGTGATCGCTGGATAACGCCCGGCAACAGCGCCTAGGCAACCGCAATAAATGAGCTGTAGGAGCGGATCTCGTCCGCGATCACGGGGATAAAATACAATCGCGGACGAGATCCGCTCCTACAGAATCTACTTTGAACCGCCGCACTTGCCTTCGCCGCACTTACCCTCTTTCATGCCTTTCATTACCTTCATGTGGGCCTCGCGTTCAGACGGGTCAATTACGCCATCATCATTCTGATCGATGCGATTAAACATGGCCTCGTGTCCCTGCATAAATTCATCTTTGGTGACATTACCATCGCCATCAGCATCCATGCGCTTCATACCGCAGCCGCCTTCCATACCCTTGCCTTTGCTGCCGCCACATTTGCCTTCCCCGCACTTGCCCTCTGCCAGCATCATGTATCCACCGGAAAGCGGCTTCATGCTGAACGGGTTCCCGGTGGCACTGGCAATGCTGATATTTGCCAGAGAAACTGTAAATACAGTACCCAGTGCAACGGTTAATGGTTTTAAAGTTGACTTGTTCGACATGATATTTCTCCTCTGTGTATTACTGGTTTTTTCTAACGGCGCCTTGATCGCGCCATATGAATAGACCTGCCGTCAACCGCCAGTGCTGCCTCGTGCATTGCCTCCGACAATGTCGGATGAGCAAAGATGGTACGCGCAATATCCTCACTGCTGGCATCAAACTCCAGTGCCATCACCGCCTGGGCAATCAACTCTGATGCCTGTTCACCCATAATGTGCACACCCAGCACCTGATCGGTTGCCGCATCACTGAGTATCTTCACCTCGCCGGCCGTTTCCTGCATGGCCCGCGCGCGGCCACTGGCAGCAAACGGAAACAACCCGGTACGATATTCGACACCCGCCTGCTTGAGCGCCTCCTCGGTCTTGCCCACCCATGCGATTTCCGGGTGCGTATAGATCACGGATGCGATCGCATCATAATTCACATCGCTGACCTGACCGGCGATACGCTCGGCTACAGCTATACCTTCTTCCGATCCCTTGTGGGCCAGCATCGGACCACGCACGGCATCGCCGATGGCGTACACGCTCGGAACACTGGTGCAGCATTCCTCATCAACGTGGATAAATCCCTGCTCATCCAGCAGCAACTCTGTTTCCGCCGCCGCCAGCCCGTCGGTACAGGGCCGCCTGCCAACCGCCACAATCAAACGGTCAACTGTCAGTGTGTGCCCGTCAGTATCATTCTCGTACTCAACATTTACGCCATCGCCAGTGACAGTCGCAGCTTTCACACGCTCACCCAGCCTGATGTCCAGACCCTGCTTGCGGAACAGGTTCAGGGCTGACTTCGCCAGTTGCCGGTCAGCCATCGGCAGAAACTGTTCCTGCGCTTCCAGCAACACGACTTCCGCTCCCAGTCTGCGCCAGACACTTCCCAGCTCCAGGCCGATGACGCCGGCACCGATTATTCCCAGCCGCTGCGGCACATCTTTCCAGTTCAGCGCACCCTCCGAATCCACAACGGTGTCGCCATCAAGCGGCGCAACCGACAGCTCGATGGGTACAGAACCGGTTGCAAGAATAACGTGCCCGGCACTGACAGTGTGCTGCGCCCCGCTGTGCGGCGTGACCTGCACCTGACGATCCGGAAGCAACTGCCCGCGACCGGCAATCCACTCAATGGCATGGGTACTGAACAGGGCCGCTATACCGTGTGTCAGGTCGTGAACAGTGGCGTCCTTGCTGGCCATCATCGCCGCAACATCCAGCGTGACACCGTCAACCGCGATGCCATGCGTATCCATACCCTGTTGCAGGCGGTCATATAACCGGGAGCTTTCAAGCAAGGCCTTCGAGGGGATACAGCCTGCATTCAGACAGGTGCCGCCAAGCGCTGGCTTGCCATCCCGACCGAGCCAGGCATCGACACAGGCGACCGTCATACCCAGCTGCGCGCAACGAATGGCTGCAACATAACCGGCAGGGCCGGCGCCAATAACAATAACATCGTAGTTGTTTGTCATGGCTTTATATATTCAGGTGTAGGAGCGGACCGTGTCCGCTATTTGATTGCTGATGTGTTCGAACAATCGCGGACACGGTCCGCTCCTACGGTTGATTTAGTCTGGCGCGACATATGTCCTACAAATCCAGCAGCATGCTCGCCGGATCCTCCAGCAGCTCGACAATGGTCTTGAGAAAAGTCACCGCGCTCTTGCCATCAACGCTGCGATGATCATAGGTCAGCGCCAGGTACATGATCGGGCGTATCACGATGACGCCATCCTCGACCACCGGCCGGTCCTGTATCTTGTGCATACCGAGAATCGCACTTTGCGGCGGATTCAGGATCGGTGTTGACAGCATGGAACCGAACACACCGCCATTGGTAATCGAAAACGTGCCGCCGGTAATATCGTCCATCGACAATTTCCCGTCACGGCCGCGGTTGGCAAATTCGAGTATGTCGGTCTCGATCTCGGCGAGGCTCATGTACTCGGCATTGCGCAGGATAGGCACAACCAGACCACGGTCGGTACTGATAGCCACACCGATATCACAGAAGCCGTGATACACGATATCGTCACCATCTATTGAAGCATTGATATCCGGATGACGCTTCAGGGCTTCAGCGGCTGCACGCACGAAGAAAGACATAAACCCCAGACGCACACCGTGATTCTTTTCGAATGATTCACGGTGCCTGTCACGCAGTGACTTGATCGGCGCCATGTTGACCTCATTAAAGGTGGTCAGCATGGCAGTGCCCTGCGTAGCCTGCAGTAGCCGCTCGGCGACCCGCGCGCGCAGCCGTGACATAGGCACCCGTTTCTGCGGGCGATCTTCCTCGATCTCCGGCAACCCGGGCGTTAACCGTACCACCTGTGCAGGTGCAGATGCTGATGCAGATGCAGATACAGGTTCAGCGTTGACCGCTACCGGCTCCACGATAGTCTCCGCAGGCGGCTGTTGATTTTCGAGATGCGACAACACATCACCCTTGGTGACCCGACCCTGTTTCCCGCTCGCCTTGATCTCGTCAGCATCCAGCCTGTTTTCGGCCATCAACCTGCGCGCCGCCGGTCCCGCCCCGGGTGATGCCTTGACGGTATCATCCTCAGGTTTGCTTTCCTTCGCAGGCGCCTGCTCAGCAGGATGAGCAGCACCGTTTGCCTTGATAACTCCAATAATCTGGTCTGCAGTGACCGTATCACCATCGGCAAACAGGATCTTCTCGAGCACACCATCGGCAGGTGCCGGAACTTCCAGCACCACCTTGTCTGTCTCTATATCGACCAGTGCTTCATCACGCCTGATCACATCGCCCGCCTGTTTGTGCCAGCAGACCACGACACCATCACTGACAGACTCCGGTAATTCCGGCACTCTTACTTCGGTTGTCATCGTGACTTGATTCTCCCTGGCTGACATCCCTGAAAACCGCTACTGCGAAAGCCCCAGCGCATTGCTCACCAGTGCCTTCTGCTGCTCTACATGCAAGCGCGCATAACCGACCGCAGGCGCAGATGATGCCTCGCGGCCAGTATAGATAAGTTTGTTTTCATCACCAATAACCTCCTCAAATTTGTGCCGTGTCGCGTACCATGCGCCCTGGTTCTGGGGTTCTTCCTGGCACCACACATACTCCCTGACCGCCGGGTAATGCGCCAGTTCCCGCCGCAACAGTCGCCACGGGAAAGGATACAACTGCTCTATACGCACCAGCGCAACGTGTGTGAGGTTCTCCGCCTGACGCTTTTCCAGCAAATCGTAGTACACCCTGCCACTGCACAGTACCAGCCGTGTTATCTGCGACAGATCGCCCAGCAACTGTTCACCAATAACCACTTGAAAACTTCCCTGCGACAATTCATCGAGTCCGGATACAGCTGCCTTGTGACGCAACAGGCTTTTTGGTGCCATCACGATCAGCGGTTTGCGTAGCGGCCTGATCATCTGGCGGCGCAGCATGTGATACATCTGGGCAGGCGTGGTCGGATTACACACCTGGATATTATGGTCGACACACAGTTGCAGAAAACGTTCCAGACGCGCCGACGAATGTTCCGGCCCCTGGCCCTCATAACCGTGTGGCAATAACAGCGTCAGACCGCAAAGACGCCCCCATTTTGCCTCACCCGACGCAATGAACTGATCAATGACGACCTGTGCAACATTGGCGAAGTCACCGTACTGCGCTTCCCAGACCGTAAGGGTTTCCGGCTCGGTGGTAGCATAACCATACTCGTAGGCAAGCACTGCCTCCTCTGACAACAGCGAGTTGTATACCACAAATCGGGGCTGGTCATCGGCAAGGTGCTGTAACGGCACATGGCTCTCACCATCGACCTGGTTATAGAGCACCGCGTGGCGGTGAAAAAATGTACCGCGCTCGCTGTCCTGCCCGGATATACGCACGGCAAAACCATCATGCAACAGGCTCGCATGTGCCAGTGATTCCGCAAACCCCCAGTCCACTGGCAACGCACCCGCCGCCATCTTGCGACGGTCTTCCATCACCTTTGCCACGCGCGGATGCACCTCAAAACCCGCGGGCAATTTCTGCAAGCGTGCCGACAGCATTTCCAGCGTTTCCATGCTGACCGTGGTGTCACAGGCCATGTGCCAGCCATGGCCCACGTAGGATTTCCAGTTAACTGCAACACCGGGGGCAACCGGCTCACCCAGCAACACCTTCGGTGTCACGCTGCTGCCGGCATCCAGCAAGTCGCGATAATCGTGCCCCATCTGCTCTGCCATGTCCGGCGCAATAATATTCTCTTCCTCCAGGCGCTGTGCATACAGGGTACGGGTGGTCGGCAGGGAACGCACATCCTGATACATCATTGGCTGTGTCGCAGCCGGTTCATCCGCTTCGTTGTGGCCATGGCGGCGGTAACACACCAGATCAATGACAACGTCTTTTTGAAATTGCATGCGGTAGTCCAGGGCTACCTGCGTAATAAACAGCACCGCCTCCGGGTCATCGCCGTTGACATGAAAGATCGGTGCATCAACCATCTTTGCCACATCGGTACAATACAGCGTGGAACGCGAGTCCTTGACATGGCTGGTTGTAAAACCGATCTGGTTATTGACAACAATATGCACCGTGCCATGCGTCGAGTAACCCCGCAGTCCGGACATGTTGAAAGTTTCCATAACCACGCCCTGGCCGGCAAAGGCAGAGTCCCCGTGTATCACCACTGGCAATATCCTGCTGTCCTGCAGTTCACCATAGCGTTGCTGGCGCGCACGCACCGAGCCGTGTACCACCGGCGAGACAATCTCCAGGTGTGAGGGATTAAACGCCAGCGCGAGATGTACCAGGCCGCCGGGCGTCCTGATATTCGAGGAGAATCCCTGATGATATTTAACATCACCGGAAAGATGCTGCCGGTCATGTACATCCTCAAATTCCGAAAACAGCTCTGAGGGCAGTTTCCCGAGGATATTGATCAGGACATTCAGGCGACCGCGGTGCGACATGCCCATGACAATTTCTTTCACGCCGCGGGCGCCGGAACGGTCAATAAGCTCGCTCATCAGAGGGATAAGACTCTCGCCACCTTCCAGCGAAAAACGTTTCTGTCCAACGTATTTTGAATGCAGGTAACGCTCGATTCCCTCGGCTGCTGTCAACCGCTTCAGTAACCAGCGCTGTTTTTCATTCGCCAGATGGGGGTGTGACTCCACACTTTCAAGATGCTGCTGTATCCAGCGTTTTTCCTCTGTCGAGGACATGTGCATGTATTCGGCGCCGACCGTTTCACAGTAGGTGCGGTTCAGGGAATACAGAATCTCTTCGAGGGTTGCTTCTTCCGGACCTACCAGTGAACCGGTTTGAAAGACCGTATCAAAATCCGCTTCTGACAGATCGTGATAGTCCAGGTCCATCTCGGGTGCCAGCTCCGGCTCGGTGCGGCGCAGCGGATCGGTTCTGGCATATTGATGTCCGCAAAAGCGGTAGGCATTGATCAGCTGGAGAATACGCACCTGCTTGCGTTCGTGTTCCAGACGTGCGCCAGTCAACCGCGCGATGCGGTGGCCACGCAAGCGACCGGTCAGTCGTGAAAACTCCTGCCGCATTTCCGAGTGCAGGATGTCGTCCCTGGCCTGCCCGTTGACCTGCGGCAGACCTGCAAAGTATTCACGCCAGTTTTCAGGAACGGAGTCCTGATCATGCAGCCAGGACTCGTACAGTGATTCAAGATAAGCGCCGTTGTCCCCGTCCAGCAACGAGGTTTGTTGCAGCATCTTCATCCCTTGCTTACTCATGACTCAATAGTTCCTGCCTGCCCGACCGGGTATATATAAAGTCTATCGTTGGCGACAGGTGTTTCTTTAGGCCTGCCAGAGACATAAGCGTTTCATTGGCCCCGGTATACGATTCCGGCAGGCCTTCATCGGCATCATAGGTAGCCTGTGTGGCGTTGTAAACCAGCCGACAACTGCACTCATCTGTCCGGGCTGGCTGAATTATTTTCCGAACCAGCCGATACAGGCGCTGCAAAAACCGCTGCCGGCAACCCGGGTGACAGGGAATGGTCAGACAACAATCAGGCTTCACACTCATTGAGGTGGTAATAGCGCTCAGTATCGTAGCAATACTCGCAACGCTGGCGCTCACCAGCTACAGCAGCTATTCACAACGCGCGAGCATCTCGACAGGCCTCATACTCACCGGCCCGATCAAGTTGTCGGTATACGAATATTTCACGAAAAACAGTAAATTCCCTGAAACTAACGGAGAAGCCGGACTGTTTGCAGCAGACGCTTATAGCAACAGCCATGTACGTTCCATCAGCATCAATGCAAATCCGGCACCCGGCACCATTACTATTGCCTACAAGGGCGACCGCGCCATCTCGGAAGGCGACACCCTGCTGCTGATCCCGTCAGAAAGCGCCGGCGGGGTGCGCTGGACATGTACCAGTTTCACACTGCTGGGCAACCTGGTGCCGGCGAATTGCCGATGAGTACCCGGCTCGCTTACCAACTGGCTGAATCACCCGTCTTTCTTTGAAAGCTACAATACTGTCTCCCTCAAGACCCCGGACAAACTTTTCTGCCGACAATAAAAAAGGGCTGCCGGGGCAGCCCTTTTATGTATACCGGGAGAGAACCTGCTACTGACTCTGGCCGACGATGTACTCAATAGCACCCTGCAACTCCGCATCTGAACAACTCATGCACAATCCCTTCGGCGGCATGGCATTCAGGCCTTTGGTGGCATTGGCGAGCATCGTGTCCATACCCGCTGCAATGCGCGGCGCCCAGGCAGCAGCATCACCGAGTTTAGGTGCATCCGCTGCACCCGTGCCATGACAGGCCATACAGTTACTGTTGTACACCTGCTCGCCGGACTTCGGCTCGGCAGCAGCACCGCCACTATCAGCCGCCACTACAGCCTCGGTGGCCTGCGCAGCCTCCGGCTCTGATTCACCGGCGATATAGACCTCACCGACCGGCTTGATATTCTCAACCACAATCTCATCCGGTTTGTAGTCTGAAACCTCACTGGTCAGAGTTAACGCAATAATGACCAAAACGATCGCAAAAACCGCCAATCCACCCATAATTGAAAAGAAAGTGGTAAAAAACTCTTTATCGTGACTCACTGTATTCTCCTGATTATCCGGGATATACCCGGCACTCCGACATGACACCTGAATTGAATGCGGCAGAATTATACTGGAAACATGCTGCACAGGAAATCACGGCCAACACCGGAAAATCACCCGCTCCCAATGATAGACCCGTAGAACGGATAGCGTTATTCTCTCAGCCCGCCCCTTTGCAGGGCGATCAGCGCCCGTAGCTCAGCTGGATAGAGTACCGGCTTCCGAAGCCGGGTGTCAGAGGTTCGAATCCTCTCGGGCGCGCCATTTACACCCTTCAGTGCAGACCGTCCTTGCGGGCAAGAAAGAGAGCCTTTTCGGATTCGGTGGGAATCTCCTCGGCAAGCAATTCAAACAACTGGTCGATGCTGCTGCTCTTCTTTATCGCGCGTTTCAGCAACACACCGGCCATGGGGCCAATAATTTTCGCGAGTTCTTCCTGCACGATTTTCCTGATCTTTTCGTCCAGCTCGAGGCCGCTCTGTTGCCGGCTGGCAACGACATCTTTCTCATGTTCACGAAACATGGCTTCCGGCAGACCGCCTTTCGTTGAAGAAACCACTTCATACACGGCGTGTTCCCTGACATGCTTGTCATTGTGAATGCCGCTATAGGTAAACAACTTCGGGTTTTCCTTGGAGAGGCAACTGACAACGTCATAATAGGTACGCGACACCAGCAGATGGTTGGGCTCGGCAAAGCTCATGATGCGCTGGGCAACATTGATACCGTCACCAATCGTGTTGCGGTTACCGTTGATGTCTTCCATGATCTTGATGGGGCCGAGGTTAATACCCATACGCACGCTATAACAAGTCTCACAAATCGACTTCACCTGAACAAAGGCATCACGTAACCCGATAGCGACATACAGTATGTCCTCGGGCGCGGCCAGGTAACACAGCGCCATGCCATCACCGGTATCCAGCTTGATGGAGTCTTCTTCGGGAAGCCCCTTGAGCGCATCAATGACCAGCGTGCTGAAACTCTGCTTGACCAGCATCTGCTGATCATCAGGCAGCTTCGAGTAGTCAACAATGTCCATGAACAGAACACTGCACAGCCAGGTGCGATTATTACGTTTCATTGCCGTGTGCTTCCCGCTAGTCTTCCAGCATCTTCATCGCCTTTTCAAGACTGCGACGCATGCGTGTAAATGATTTGTTCAGGTCTGAAATCTCGTCCTCGCCAGTGTCGCTGAAGGCCGGCGCATCAGGATGGCCGGTGCTGATTTCATCAGAGATATGCGCCATTTCCCGGACACGCCGGATGATCAGGCGGTTCAGCATAATATTGATAACGATAAAGATCAGCAGGAATATCGCCACCAGTGACGCCATGAAGATAAGGAATTCCTGGCGGGCCTTCTCCAGTGGCAGCGACATCGGAACACTGACTATCTGGCTACCGACAACCTCGTCCAGCTGCCAGCCAAAACCGTGTTGCTCGCCATACAGCTTGATCATGGTCTCGGGCGCTGCCTCCACAGTACTGTGGCAGGTCAGGCAGTTTTTATTCTTGATGCGTATCGGACGGGCATAGTACAGCGATTTCCCCGTGGGGGTATCACGCTCACCGGAGATCTCGGCAAGCTCCTGGTTGTTGCGAAATGCATGGATGATATCCGTTTCCCAGTCAGTGGCGCTGTCACGCGGATTGGTCGGATTGAGTGCGGCCTCCTTGTAGGTGTATTCCGGATAGGTCTCTCGCACGGTCGCGAAATTCTGGGTGGCCGCATACGACGGTACCGATTGCGGCAGAAAGTCTCGCTTCATCTGCAGCGCCAGCAGCGGCCGGATTTCCTTTACCGTGTAACCGCGAATCGCAAGCGCGGCTTCCATCATCATGCCGGCGTGGTCGAGCACCTCCTCACGGGCATGTTTGTGCAACACCGTGTAAGAGACGTAGCCTGCCGCCCCCAGCCCAAGCGCAAACACTATCAGCAGAACAAGATTGAACTTGGTGGTAAGTCTCATTACACATCCCCTGTTTACGTAAAAGCTACTGCGAGATCCTGTCCCTGCATGCCGAATAGTCATTCCATGCCCGGGTAAAACCCGCCAGACTGAAGGCAGCTTCGTAGCGTTGAGTTGCCGGATAGGTGGGCCAGAAACGTAAATATACCCGTACCCGGTTACCCTTCCTGAACTGCTCGATGATAGTTGGCATGTGCGCATCGAAACGCAGGTTCTGTTCATCCTCGGCGGCATCAGCCGGGATAACGGCCTGCCCGTCGACCTGCAGGGCAGTATCATCAAAGCCGGTATCGATATTTGAACCGGTCACAACCAGCAGCCGTTCATTATTAATGTTCAGCCTGACCCGGGTATCCTGATAACCATCGTGCAGGGTAATTTCTTCAGTCTCAAGCACGCAGGAAGTTGCTGTATCACGCACCGACCATTCAGCCTGCACAGTCGCAGCTGTCAATAGAAAGACCATCATGATGCCGTGTTTGAACACAACGACGTACAAATTGCGCACTGCCAGCCCCCCACCTTGCCCGGCCACCTGCGGATGGCCTGTTATACCCTGTAAATTCCAGAAAAATCAGTCTCTCAGGGTATTTATTATGTAGTGGAGCGAATATACACCCTAAATACCATAGCTCAAAGTTATGCCACAGCATGCACCTGGAAAGCAGGGCTAACTATCTGCTTCCGGGTTCAGCTCGACATAAAAAGGCGACAGTCCGGTAACAAATGCAATTGATAATTCCGCGATAGGGGTTTAGCAGGCGCTGCGCATAACAGTAGAAGGACATATGATGACCAGAATAAAATCAGCGCAACAGGTTCAGCGTGCTCCTGGCAAGGCATCACCGGGCTCCAGCCCCGCATGATAGCGTCCATGCTGCCTGATCAAAGCCCTCGCCGACTCGCCGTAACGCCGAATCCACTGTACCAGCACCGCGTCACTGATCTGCGAACCGGATGCCAGCTGTCGGTCGAGTCGCTGCAATCCCTCGTCCGACAAACGCTGTGTGCGTGAAATACCGGGCGCGGGTTGTCTGTCGCTCATGAAGGGACGCGACAGCTATTTCTCTGCAACCAGAAAACATACCCAGCCGGGATCCGCCTCTCCAACCGTCGCAGGAGAATATTTTCCATTACCCTCACCGGTTTCATCATCAGTTTCTTCCCAGTAGACCTGCACACGCGAGAACCCGGCCTCGGTCAGCAGCTCCTGCAACTCCGGCAGCGTCCACATACGCCAGTCATAGGTAAAGGCCTTCTTGAGTTTCGAACCATCCGGAAAACTGAAATGAATGTGACAAAGAATATCGCCACTGATCGGATTATAGCTCGCATGTTCCCAGATATATTTAAACCCCTTGTACTTGCGTTTTTCGCTCATTTCACGGAAGGATTCATAGCCGCCAAAGGCATCCATGAACAGCACGCCGTCGTCTGCCAGCCCCTCACGCACCTTACGAAAGTACCCGCCCAGTTGCTCCCGGGTCTTGAAGATCTGGTAACTGAAGTTCATCGCCAGAACAATATCAACCGGTTCCTGCGTTGTGACCTTGCGAACATCCTCCTGCATCAGGCTAAGCCGCATGCGGGCTGCGGGTTTCAGGGATGAAATATTGTGCTCCCTGCCCCACTCAAGCACATCTGCATCAATATCAACGCCAACCGCCGTGTGCTCCGGCTTGCGTTTGACCCATTCACAGCACATGCCCGCGGTACCACAAAAATCTTCCCGCAGGTGCTGTGCATTACGCTTGCGCAGCTTGCGGAAAGTCTTATTGACAAACTTGTATTCCGAAGCAACACACTGCACGGATTTTTCATACAGCACATGCCGGTCAGCCAGATCGGCCATGGTTTGTTTTCCCTTTCTGCTGCGCTCCTTGACATTCTTTTGTTTCATGATGATTTCCTGTTTTTTATGGGTACTTTTCCGGATCCCGTTTAATACGACCGGGTCCGGCCCGGCGCCTGATGTGCGATTAATGCAGCAGTATGCCATGAACAGCAGACATGTCCATGGACAGGCGCCCTGCAATCTGCAGCCAACCTGACTTACATGCTATATTTTAATGACAATACCAATAATTCGGGTACATGCAGTGCCATTTCAATTGTTAAAAAGCGAACCCCTGGCGGACGGCGTTGCGCGCGTCATCAACGAACTGCTGGATGATGCCGGCGCACAACTGGCAGACAAGGATATCCATCCGGATACAGCGGTCCGCGATGCCCGAAAAAACGTAAAAAAACTGCGCGCCCTGTTACGCCTGATCCGCCCCGCGCTGAATAACAAAACCTTTAAACGCCACAATAACCGCCTGCAACGCTTCGGACAGCAGTTAGGCAACACCCGCGTCAGCGCCGCTCTGCCGGATACACTGCAAAAACTGACTGATCATTTTTCTGTCATGCTTGACGACACTGCACTTGAACCGGTACGAAAGTCGCTAGCCCGTCGGCACAGCCTTGCCCTGCAGCAGCAGGTATCCGGACTGGACCTCACCGGCACCCGCAAACAGCTGGCCGGCCTGGCACAACAACTTGCCGGTCTGGACCTTGAGCAGCTCTCGCGCAAGACACTGAAAACCGGTATCAGAAAAACCTGTCTGCGCTGCCAGCGTGCACTGGAAAAACTGCGCTCCTCGCCAACGACGCAAAACAGCCATCATTTTCGCAGACAGGTAAAAAGCCTGTGGTACCAGCTACGGCTGCTGCGCAAGCACACATATATAAAACCACTGCGGCTAACCGACACGCTGCGCGATATAGAGCAAACACTCGGACAAGACAACGATCTTGCCGTCCTGATCGAGACACTGCATGATTACCCGGAGATCTCCTGCAACCCTGTTCGCCGGGAATTACTGATCAGTCTCGCCGAGACGCGGCGGATCGTGCTGCTGTCGCGGGCACTGCGACTCGCTACACCGGTTTTCACGGGCAAGCCGGGCAGTTTCACCGGATAAGCGCCCGGGCATGGCGCTATAATGCCACCCCGGACCAGCATCATGAGTGCAACAAATTATGAATCTTGACAGAGTCACCTACGGCAACAATGTCCCCGATGAGATCAATGTCATCATCGAGATTCCGGCGCACAGTGACCCGGTAAAGTACGAGGTCGACAAGGAGACCGGCGCCATGTTCGTTGACCGTTTCATGAACACGGCCATGCACTACCCTTGCAACTACGGTTACATTCCACACACCCTGTCCGAGGATGGCGACCCGGTGGACGTGCTGGTCATCACCCCCATACCATTGATCAGCGGTTCGGTGATTTGCTGCCGCCCCATCAGCATCATGAACATGACGGACGAATCGGGTCCGGATGCCAAGGTACTCGCCGTGCCGATCGACAAACTCTCCACGCACTACCGTCATATACAAACCATCGAAGACCTGCCGCAACAGTTACTCGACCAGATTGCGCACTTCTTCGATCACTACAAGGACCTCGAAGCCAACAAGTGGGTCAGGATTGATGGCTGGGAAGATCGCGACGCCGCTTGCCAGGAAATCCTGTCGAGCATCGAGCGTTTCAAAAATGCACCGGTCAAGCCCTGCTTCTAAGTGACCGCTCAGACGCATTGCGTACTTGCCGGCGATGTCGGCGGCACCAACACCCGGCTGGCGGTGTTTAATGTCAGCGACCAGCAAACGCACGCCCTGGTAAAAACCAGTTACCCGAGTCAGCAATATGCGTCCCTGAACGACATCCTGGCAGTGTTTTCCGAGACACATCAGCAGCCGCTGCAGGCCGCCTGCCTGGGTGTCGCTGGCCCGGTGCACCGTCAGACGGCCCGCATTACCAACCTGCCCTGGCAACTCGACGCTACGGAAATTGCTACACAGCTTGATCTTGACAGGGTGTCTCTGCTGAATGACATGGAGGCCACGGCGTGGGGACTGCGCACGTTGCAGGACACTGACTTGCTGACGCTGCAACCGGGCATCACGCAGGCCAGCGGCAATGCCGCCATTATCGCGGCCGGCACCGGACTCGGCGAAGCCGGACTGTATTTCGACGGCCATCAGCACCATCCCTTTGCCTGTGAAGGCGGTCATGCGGACTTCAGCCCGCAGACCGAACTGGACATGACCTTGCTGCGCCACCTGTTAAAACAACATGATCACGTCAGCTGGGAACGTATCGTTTCGGGCAATGGCCTGGTCAGTATTCACGAATGTTTGTGCCAGTTACGCCAGCGAAAAGCGCCAGACTGGTTACAGCAGGCGATGCGCGAAGGTGATGCGGCTGCTGCCATTGCTGCAGCCGCACAGCAGGGACATGACGCCATCTGTACGGAATCACTTGGCCTGTTTCTACACCTCTATGGGGTCGAGGCTGGCAACCTTGCATTGAAACTGATGGCGACCGGTGGCCTGTATATTGCGGGCGGCATCGCCCCAAAGATACTGGAACAATTACAGGACGGTACTTTCATAAAGGCCTTTCGTGCCAAGGGACGCATGCGGGCGCTGCTGGAACGGATTCCGGTACGGGTAGTGTTAAATGACGACACGGCGCTGCAGGGAGCAGCGGTGTTTGCCGCGTCTTAATATAACGCAGGATTAATTGCGATAACCGTAGGAGCGGATCTCGTCCGCGATTTTCAGCTTCTATCGCGGACGAGATCCGCTCCTACAAAAAATTTATATTTGCCGCACAGGTTAAACAAACAAGGAAGCAGACAGGCAAACAGGGATGATCGGTTTGGGTCGCATGGGCACCAACAGGGTACGGCTCATCATGCCGGCAGGACATGAATGTGCCGTTTACAACCGCAGTCGCGGTCCGTTAAACACGCTAGCACAACCAATTTATCAGAATTAAAACAACAACTTGATGCAATCCTGATACCCGACTAAATATATGCTTGACCATATATATGTTTAGCCATATATTTAAGCCATGCATATTGAAGCTGACACCCTGTTCCGCATGCTGGCCGATACCACCCGGCTACGCGCCCTGATGCTGCTGCAAGAGAAAGGTGAGTTATGCGTCTGTGAACTGACCCACGCGCTGGATCTGTCGCAGCCAAAAATCTCCCGGCATCTCGCACAACTGCGTGAAACGGAATTACTGCTCACACATCGTCGTGGTCAATGGATGTATTACCGCATCAACCCGAACCTGCCCGAGTGGGCACAAACCATTCTGCAACACACGCTGACAGGCAATGCGAATGCGGAACCGTTTCGCAGTGATCACCGCGTATTGAAAGACATGCCCAACCGACCCGGCGCCGCCTGCTGCGCCTGAACCCCAAACGATGGAGGCCCTTCATGAGTCGTTTACACGTACATATTTCAGTAGAAGATATAGATCAGAACATCCGTTTTTATTCAGCACTGTTCGGCAGTGATCCGAGCGTAATAAAAGCCGATTACGCCAAGTGGGACCTGGCCGAACCGGCGGTTAATTTCGCGATATCAAAACGCGGCTCGGAAACCGGGGTCGATCACATCGGCATACAGGCAGACAACGATACCGAACTCACGGCGATCCAGTCGCGCCTGCAGCAGGCCGGCATAGCCGGGCATGAACAACGTGGTGCGGCCTGCTGCTATGCACGTTCCGACAAGTACTGGACACAGGACCCGCAGGGCATCGCCTGGGAAAGCTTTCATTCACTGGAGACCATCCCGACCTTCAGTTGTGGCGATGAAGCGCCTGCAGCCAGCGGTTGTTGTGTACCGAAAATGGCAACAGCAGGATGTTGCTGACAGGCAAGACGCAGCAACCCCGATAACTGTAGATACCGGAATTCAATCAATGAATATTCTGTTCCTCTGTACCGGCAACTCCTGCCGTTCACAAATTGCCGAGGGCTGGGCACGCCATCTGGGTGGTGACTCCATCAGCGCACAATCCGCCGGCATCGAGGCACACGGCAAGAACCCGCGCGCCATCGCCGTCATGCGGGAAGCCGGCATCGACATTTCGGGGCAGGAATCCACGCGCGTGACCGAAGCCATGCTGGACGCCGCAGACCTGATCGTCACGGTCTGCGGCCATGCCGACGAAAGCTGCCCGGCCCTGCCACCGGGAAAAAACAAGATTCACTGGCCGCTGCAGGATCCGGCCAAGGCGAGCGGTAGCGAGTCAGAAATCATGCAGGTATTTCGCGCCAGCCGTGATGACATCAAACAACGGGTACAGGAACTGCTCGACAGTCTGCCAGCCTCAGGCCCGGCGAGCACCGAACAGCATGAGTCTGTTTGAGCGCTACCTGAGCATCTGGGTACTGCTGTGCATCATTGCCGGCATCACGCTGGGTCACTGGTTTCCGAACACATTCCATGCACTCGGTGAACTGGAGATCGCAAACGTCAATCTGCCCGTCGCTGTGCTGGTATGGCTGATGATTTTACCGATGCTGCTGAAGATCGATTTCCGTGCACTGCACGAAGTCAGAAAACACGCGCGCGGTGTCGGCATCACGCTGTTTGTAAACTGGGCAGTAAAACCCTTTTCCATGGCACTACTGGGATGGCTGTTTATCCGCGTCCTGTTTGCCGACTGGTTGCCTGCCGCACAAATTGACAGTTATATCGCCGGACTGATTATCCTCGCAGCCGCACCCTGTACCGCCATGGTGTTTGTATGGAGCAACCTGACCAACGGCCATCCCGGCTTTACCCTGACACAGGTCGCGCTGAATGACGTCATCATGGTATTTGCATTTGCACCCATAGTGGCTCTGCTGCTGGGGATCGCCTCCATTACCGTACCCTGGGACACACTGGTACTGTCGGTGGTGCTGTACATCGTGTTGCCGGTCATTGTTGCATCACTCTGGCGTCGCAGGCTCATCAACATGGAACACGGCGAGGCTCAACTGGCGCGCCGGCTGCAGCTGCTGCAGCCGCTGTCTCTGCTGGCGTTACTGGCCACGCTGCTGCTGTTATTTGGCTTTCAGGGAAAACAGATTATCGAACAGCCATTTATCATCCTGCTGCTGGCAGTACCGATCCTGATCCAGGTGTATTTTAATTCCGGACTGGCCTACCTGCTGAGCCGCCGTTTCGGCGTCGACCACCGTGTGGCCGCACCGGCGGCTCTCATCGGTGCCAGCAACTTCTTCGAACTGGCAGTCGCCACCGCCATCAGTCTCTATGGCCTGAATTCCGGTGCTGCGCTGGCAACCGTGGTCGGTGTGCTGGTCGAGGTGCCAGTGATGTTATCGGTGGTACGCATCGTCAATGCCACGCGCCCGTGGTACCAGCGTGCAATTGAGACGCCCGTCTGAAGCAGCTACGGCTGTGGCCGCTCAAAGGTCCATTGCTTGTCGTCGGACAACGCTTTTGAGAAGCGGTAACCGCCCTTCCTGAATTTTTTAATGCCGGCAGGGGCCTCTATACGGTTACGGATAATGTAATCCGCCATCATGCCGCGTGCACGCTTGGCAAAGATGGCAACCACCCGGGTTTTTCCGTTTTTGGTTTCCTTGAAATTAATATTCAGCAGCTCGCCCTGCAGCAACTTCGGCTTGACGGACTTGAAGTACTCGTTGGAAGCCAGGTTCACCAGCACCGGCTGCTGCTGTTTTTTCAGCGCCTTGTTGAGGCTGTTGGTAATTTCCTCGCCCCAGAACTGGTATAGATTGTCGCCGCGCGGGTTCTTCAGCTTCGTCTTCATCTCCAGCCGGTAGGGCTGAATCAAATCCAGCGGCCGCAGACAACCGTATAACCCCGACAAAATGCGCAAATGGTCCTGCGCATAGTCATAGTCTTCTGCCATGAAATGCTCGACATCAATCCCGCTGTAGACATCACCCTTGAAGGCAAGGATGGCCTGCCTGGCATTCTTGAGTGTAAACGGCGTCTGGAACGACCTGTAACGACCCACATTCAGCTCGGCAATATTACTGCTGACATCCATCAGCTGCTGCAGCTTTACAGGCTTGATTTTCCGCAGCTCCCTGATCAACAGCTCGGAATCCTTTAAATCAGCGGGCCGGGAATATTTCTTCGTCAGTCCGGGGGTTTCAAAATCCTGGCCCTTGGACGGGGATAAGGTAATGATCATGTTTGTTTCATCGATAAATACCAGTGTTTATTATCCCTTCTCTCCAACCCTCCCGTACGGGGAGGGGCAGGCAACAAGAATCGCAGTG
>DAOVVG010000191.1 GCA_030632175.1 Gammaproteobacteria bacterium | reverse complement strand
TGCTGAGAATGGCGAGCATGGATGATCCATTTGAACGGGATGAGGAGTACATGCATTTTAACACCCTGGCAACAGATTTTGCCGTGGCCCGTATTGCGCTCAGCGAAAAGAAGCTGGATCCTGAAGAACTGAAACTTCACACGGAGCAGGGAAAGCTGACCATAAAGTCTGTACCTTTGCAAAAGCAAGTTGTGCAGTTACTGATTGACGATGATATGGAGCAGGCCACCAGGGTTCTGCTTGACCAGTCCATCCCCGCGCAGGACGAGGTTCTGGCGCAGCTCGTCCAGATGCTCGAGTATCAGCAGGTTTCTGCCAGGCGCGCGATGGATGAATCAAAAAAAGCTTATCGCACAACCGTGCTGCACATTGGTCTCCTGCTGGCCATCGTGATCAGTACCGGCATACTGGTTGCGCTCTCTGTAATGCGGCGCACTGCCCAGGCCGAAGATGTACTGTTTAACCAGATCTCCCAGGAACGTACACTTCGAAAACAGCTGTCCTACCAGGCCAGTCATGATGCCCTTACCGGCCTGATCAACCGGATTAAATTCGATGAACTCCTGCAGCTGGCGCTGGAAAGTGCGCATCAGGAAGCTGCTACGCATGCATTGATGTATCTCGACCTGGACCAGTTCAAGATAGTGAATGATACCTGTGGCCATGTTGCCGGTGATGAACTGTTACGTCAGCTGGCGGTAATGCTGAAGCAGAAAATACGCGGTCACGATACCCTGGCCCGCCTGGGAGGCGATGAATTTGGCGTATTACTGGAACACTGCGCGCCTGAGTACACCATCAACGTAGCAAATATTTTACTCGACACCGTTCAGGAATTTCGTTTCGCCTGGGAAGACAAGGTATTCTCAGTTGGAGTAAGCATAGGTGTCGTCTTAATCAACAAGTACAGTAATAGTACGGGGAATGTCCTGAGCATTGCTGACGCGGCATGCTACAGTGCCAAGGATGCCGGCCGGAACCGGATTCATGTTGCCAGGGAAAATGATGCAGCGATTGCCAGGCATTATGGGGAAATGCAGTGGGTATCACGAATTACCGAAGCCCTCGAAAAGAACAGGTTGCAGCTCCATGGCCAACAGATAAAACCGCTTTGCACCGCAGACAACGAACTGCCCGGGTTGATCGAGATCCTGGTACGCATGGTAGATGAAGCGGGCAACATCATTCCGCCGGGTGCCTTTATCCCGGCAGCCGAGCGTTACAATCTCATGGTATCCCTGGATCGCTGGGTAGTGAAAAATACACTTGAATGGATGAGCAGGAACCTGTCAGTCACTGAATCTCTGGGACAGTTCTCGATCAACCTCTCCGGCCAGTCGATCAATGACGCCCGTTTCCTTGACTACCTGGTAGAACTAATCACCGCTTCAGACGTTCCTGCCCAAAATATCTGTTTTGAAATTACAGAAACAGCGGCAATCACCAACCTCGGTAAAGCAACACAGTTTATCTCGAAATTGAAGAATTTCGGCTGCTCCTTTGCGCTTGACGATTTTGGCAGCGGCCTTTCGTCATTCGCATACCTGAAAAACCTGCCTGTAGATTACCTCAAGATTGACGGTAGTTTTGTCAAGGATATTTTTGAAGACCCGATCGATGAGGCAATGGTTCGCTCCATCAACGATATCGGTCATGTGATGGGCAAAAAAACGATCGCTGAATTCGTTGAAAACAAAGAGACCCTTGATATGCTGCGCAAGATCGGCGTCGATTATATCCAGGGATATGGTATTGACACGCCAAAGCGGCTGGATGACTTCGTGAATTCAGCCTCATTATTGCAAAGACTAAGCCTTGGCTGAAATCAGGCTTCCTCCATGTTTCAGGTTTTTTCAAGTTCTTGCCGAGAGATGTCGCTATCAATGCAGATAACAGGGTGTAGCCACACATTGATTCACACGGAAAGTGGGCCGGGGTATATCTCACTGAAACCCTGAGGGAAAAGTATGAAACGCACCCTGCCAAACAAATTTGCTTGCCAGCACTTTCAGGAGACAGGTCATGGCCCCGCCACCTGACAACGAATCAATAGAAGACAGGCTCAAGCAATTTATAAAGCTTGCCGAGAAAAACCCGGATGCCGTAGTGATAGTTACTATCGACGGCAGCATCCTGTATGCCAATCCCGCCAGCAAACCACTGTTACAAAAGTGTTGCAGTGTCGACGTCAAGACTGATCTCGAGAAAATGATGCCGCTGGTTGCGGATACGCTTGCGTCCGGGGAAACTCAATGCAGGGAAATTGACTGCAAGGGAATGATCTATTCCTTTTACATAGTGCCGTTTCCGGATGAAGAATGCGTCGCCTTGTATGGCAGGGATATCACTGAACGCAAACATATAGATGAGAAGCTGCGCCAGGGCGAACAACGCCTTGCCCTGGTCATGCGCGGAACCAACGACGGCATCTGGGACTTTGACCTGAAAACCGGCGAAATTTATTTCTCACCACGCTGGAAGAAAATGCTCGGTTACCGGGAAAACGAAATCCCACACCGGTTCAATGACTGGCAGGACCTGATTCATCCCGAGGACCTGGGCCGGGTGCTGGATGTATGGGTGGACTGCATGGAAGGGCTGACCGACTCGTTCTGGGTGGAGTACCGGATCCGGGCAAAGGCCGGGGACTATATATGGGTACTGTGCCGCGGACTGGCCTTGCGGGATGACTCGCAAACACCTGTCCGGCTCGCCGGTTCACACACGGACATCACCGATCGCAGGCGGGCAGAAGAGGCGCTGAAACAGAGCGAGGCACGTTTTGCCGGTATTTTCGACATAGCAAACGAAGCCATCGTTTCCGTCGATGAAAGCCAGCGAATTATCCTTTTCAACAAACAGGCTGAGCAGGCTTTTGGCTATACGGCCGACGAAGTGATGGGCCTGCCACTCGATATGCTTATCCCGAAGAAGTTCCAGGCCAGGCATCGAACATACGTGAACGATTTTTCCGACAGTTCCACGGTTGCCCAAAAAATGAGGGAATCCAGGGATGAACTATACGGACTCAGAAAGAACGGTGAGGAGTTCCCTGCGCGGATCTCCATTTCCAAATTTAATCTGGGTGATGAGAAAATTTTTACTGCGGTCGTACAGGACATCACTGTCACCAAACAAAGGGAGGAGGCCATCAAGAATATTGTTCTCGGTACCTCCACCTCGATTGGCGAGTCCTTTTTCGAGGCAATTACCGTGCAACTGGCCAAAACGCTTGGCGCGGACTTTGCAATCGTTGGGGAACTGGCGACAGGGGGAGAATCTATCAAAACGTTATCGGTCTGCGCCGAAGGCAAAATCGTGGACAATTTTGAATATGACCTGCTGCATACGCCTTGCGCACATGTGCTAGGCAAGGAAACCTGCTCCTATCCCTGCAGTGTCGCAGAACTGTTTCCAAAGGACGAGAAGCTAGAGAACATGGGTGTCGAGGGCTACATTGGAGTCCCCCTGTTCGGTTCGCGTGGTCAGCCACTTGGACTGCTTATTGCCTTGTCCCGCACACCAATTGAGCATATCGAATATACCGAGTCCATCGTACAGATCTTTGCCGCACGTACGGCAGCCGAAATTGAACGCATGCACATTGAAACACGCATGGAATACCTGGCGTACCATGACGACCTGACCAATTTGCCGAATCGTACACTGATTTTCGACCGGCTTGAGCAGGCACTGGCCCGGGCCGCACGCGAAGATACGTTGGGCGCCCTGCTGTTTATCGACCTGGATGGATTCAAGACCATTAATGACTCCCTGGGTCATCCGACCGGGGATCTTCTGCTGAAAGAAATTGGCCGACGCCTGCTCCGGCAGCAGCGTTTCGAAGATTCGGTGGGGCGCATGGGCGGAGACGAGTTTGTCGTACTGCTCCCCAATCTCGGCACCAACCGGGATTCGGTGGCAACAGATGTACAGGCAATCGCCGAGAAGATACGGGGCTGTCTCGCCAAGCCTGTTTTTATTGACAACCACGAACTGCGCGTCACCCTCAGTATCGGCATCGTGCTCTTTCCGTACGATGCCGACAATGCAGAGGACCTGCTAAGTCAGGCAGATACCGCGATGTATCGTGCCAAGGAGCAGGGTCGTGACATGATCCGGTTCTACCATCCCGCCATGCAACTGCGCGTGATGGAACGACTGGCTCTGCAAAATGACCTGCACAACGCAATTAATAACAACGAACTGCAGCTGTACTTCCAGCCGCAGGTCGATATCCTGACCGGGCAGATCATCGGCGCAGAGGCGCTGCTGCGGTGGCAGCACCCCGGGCGCGGCATGGTCTCCCCTGCTGAATTCATTCCGCTGGCGGAGGAAACCAGCCAGATTCTGACTATCGGAACGTGGGTTCTGAAGGCGGCCTGTATGCAACTCAGAGAATTCACACAGACCCAGCGCGGTGGTCATAAGAATTTCTCGCTGAGTGTGAACGTCAGCCCGTACCAATTCCGCCAGGAGGATTTTGTGGACCTGGTGAGACAGTTTGCCAGCAAGGCAGGCATTGACCCGGCCTCGCTGACACTGGAATTCACCGAAGGGATGCTGATGCATGATACGGAGGATGTCGGCTGGAAGCTGGATGCCTTAAAAGCGCTCGGTGTCCGTCTCGCCATTGACGATTTCGGCACCGGTTATTCATCATTAAGCTACCTTAAATGCTTTCCCCTGGATATTCTGAAAATCGATCAGTCCTTCGTTCGTGATATTTCAACCGATACCAACGATGCCGCGATCGTTCGCGCCATCATCCTGATGGCGGAAAGCCTCAACCTCCGGGTCATCGCTGAAGGTGTTGAAACACAGACTCAACTTGATTTCCTGAAAAAGGAAGGCTGCTTATCCTGCCAGGGATATTTCTACCATCGCCCGATGCCCGCCGGGGAATTCACCCGCCTGCTATCTGAAAACCGGGCCGATTACCCCCCGAGGCTACTTAGGGTTAACCCCAGGTAGGATTAACGCCCCCTGAAAGCCATGCATCCCGAAACCATGCGATTAGACTTGACCCGGACGTGAGCAAAAGAATAATTTTCTTTATTTCAATGTCATATAAGTAAGTTT
>DAOVVG010000211.1 GCA_030632175.1 Gammaproteobacteria bacterium | reverse complement strand
GGTATCGTCATGCACTGTGTCTCGGCATCGGCCAGCGGTGGCGATAACCTGTTTCTGGATCCCGAGATTGCCTACCTGTTATTGCGGGACGAGAATCCCGGCTATATCGAAG
The DNA here is from genome assembly GCA_030632175.1 of Gammaproteobacteria bacterium. Classification (GTDB taxonomy): domain Bacteria; phylum Pseudomonadota; class Gammaproteobacteria; order UBA9214; family UBA9214; genus UBA9214. Next base: position 4,600 of record DAOVVG010000211.1, on the reverse strand, counting down.
CGCTTATGGAACCGGACGCCATGACGATTCCGCCGAATATCGAGGCAGGCGTTGAACTGCGTCCGGCCCAGTCCGGCCCGGTGTTTTCTGTGGCGGTTGATACAGGTGCATTGCATATGCGTTATACCGCGCGCACCCGCAGTATCGAATGGAAGGATGATCGAAATACGCGACTGGCAGTAGGGTTTCTCAGTGAACTGCTGGCCAGTGATTCGCACTATATAATGCGGCACCGGCTGCGCGCCGGGCAGGGTATTATCTGCAATAATGTATTACACAAGCGCGAGGCGTTTGCCAATGATGCGGCGGCCGGCCAGGAACGATTGCTGTACCGCGCCCGCTATCATGAACGCATACGTGGTACCTGAAACGGTGAATAAGCAAAACAGTGGAGTTCAGAAATGCTCTGGTTGAGTGAAGTGTTGTTGCAACGCCATGACCTTGAGTCATTCGAGGGCCTTAAACAGGCTATTGTTGAGCAGGCGCGCAGTGGCGAAATGTTTTTTCGTATGGATGTGAAGCCACCTTTTCCGGACACCCCGCAGGACTGGGAAGATAAACTGGAAGCGGCATTTTCAGCCGCACAAAACAGCTAATAGCCAGAAAGGATACGAGTAGATAAACACTATGTTCTGGAACGATGACAAAGACAAAAAGCCGGAGTTCGTTGTCCCGGATGACGTTGTTGATCTCGCCTACAAGATAGGCTGTCCGACCATCCCGCTGGATCATGCACACGCGCTCTCCGCTGCGTTATTGAACGCCTTGCCCTGGTTGGCAGATGAAGAGCAGGCCGGTATACACCTTATACACGGGGCGGCATCCGGTAATGGCTGGTTCCGGCCGGAAGATACAGAAAACGAGTTGCTGCACCTGTCCAGGCGCACAAGAATGCGCCTGCGTGTACCCAGGGCCCGCCTGGAGGATGCGCAAGCATTAACCGGTCAGTCACTGGATATCGAGGGCCATACACTGGAGGTTGGCAAACTGGATGTGTTCATGTTGTCCAGCCTGCCAACCCTGTTTTCACGTTATGTGATCACGCATGAAGAACTCGATGAATCACAATTTCTGGAGGCGGCGGCCGCGCAACTGCAGGCGCTGGATATTCCCTGCAGAAAAATGCTTGGCGGTATTGCACACACCATGAATTTCCCCGATGGCCCGGTCTTTACCCGCAGCCTGATGGTCGCAGAACTGCAACCGGAGCAGTCGGTACGCTTGCAGCAGTTGGGTTTGGGGGAGGGTCGCACGATAGGTTGCGGCCTGTTCCTGCCACACAAGGGCATTGCACCAGTCAAGGATCCCGACGGCGAGTAATTAATCTGGCAAGGCTGGTTGCCCGGTGCCAGTCAGCAGAAAACTGCCCATTCGGGATATATTACCGGCACCGACCAGTGGCTATAGTAGCGACATAACTGGTGAATATATAAAGCATTAACTGAACCTGGAGAATTTGTCATGAGTGAGAAACAGGAACTGATCGCGAAGATGTTGGAAATGCAGAAGAAGTTTATGGACTTCGAGCAAGCGAATGGCGTCGAGATGGAAGACTACTTTGTTGCTGAAGAAGGTCACCTGTTGAACGGGTTCCGCCAGGAGTACATGGACCTGGCCAACAAGCTGGTTGATATGGCGCATGCGGAGAAGGGTTCGCACCGCTAGATCTGTTTCAAGACGCTGGATTTGTTTCCAGATTAAGAAAAGCCGCACCCCGAAAGGTGCGGCTTTTTTATTGGGGCTGGTGCCGGGTTTGGGTAAAAACCCTTGAGCAAAGATGTTTAATAACCACCTTTACGCGCGACGTACGGTAATCCGGCAATCTTGTTACCCTGCTTGCTGGGTGCGAGCGGGAACAGTATGTAGAGATCTTTACTGGAGACCTTCTTGCCCCAGATTTTGGACATGCTTTTATTGATCGCCCGCTCCATGGGTTGCTCGTTATTATCAATATATTCTGTACGCAGATAATTGAGCACGTCCCAGTGCTCCTGGGTCAGCTCAATGCTATCCTCGGCAGCCAGTGCTTTTGCGACATCTTCATTCCAGGTAGCCGGGTCTGTCAGGTTGCCATTTCCATCGGTCTCAATGCTCTTGCCATTTACTTCCAGTGCCATTTCTATGCTCCTGATTCAAATTAAGAAAGGAAATTTCGGTGTGGATTCGGAGTGGAATTGTATTGCAATGTGAGCGCTATCGGAAGATCTCTCAAATGGAGTATGCCGTGAGGCCTGGTTGCCTGATCCGCGCCTCAGGGGAACTCCGGGAGCCGACAAAATGTTGATTTTTCAGTATCATCGGGTTGGATATACATGCTTTTTCAAGAATTAACATTAGCAGTGTCAGATAAGCTTAATACCCGCTTGTATGACCGGTTTATGGCCTTGTCCGGTACCGACCGGGTAAGGCAGTCACACCATTTTGAGGGCCGCTTCGAGAACATCTATGTAGACGAGGCAGATATTCCCGAAATAGCCATTGTGTTGAACGTGTTAAAGCAGCAGACGGGGAAGTTGCTGGGTGTCCCGGAAAATACATTAAAGGCCGGGTTCTGGTTCAATGCCATGGAGGCCGGGCACCGGACTGCGCCGCATCATCACGATGAGAACGATGAATTACTCTCCGCAGTTTACTATATTTGCGTTCCCGAGAATTCCGGTGACCTGATCCTGCTCGATGCTGACAAGCAGGTCAGGGTTCATCCACAAGCTGGCAAGTTAGTGATGTTTGCACCCGCGGTGATGCACGAGGTGACGGTCCATCGAGGTTCGGGGTTACGGTTGTCAGTCGGCATGAATGTTGGACCGGCTGGTGACTAGTCCCTTGTTGTGGCGTGGCTAAATCACCGGCCACTGTTTTTGCGTGGGTATGCAGAGTGGCCACCGTTGGGTACGGTGCTACGCGCCTTTACCCAACCTGTAACAATCGTATACAAATGCAGGATGGGTAAAGGAACAAAGTGACGTACCCGTCAAGTGTGCGACAAAAATTATTTCGTGGCGCTGCTAAATATCCGACCACATCCTTACAAGGTTGATATACGACTGGTTGACCTGTCGGGTTTCATCGGCATCCGGTTTGTCACGCAGCAGCGTTTCCCGCGCCTGGTTCATGTCATGCAGCAGGGCACGCTTTTCCGGTTCCTGTACCAGGCTCTGTACCCAGCTGACAGCAACAAGGCGTTCACCGCGGCTGACCTCGGCAACCCTGTGTGTGCTGGATGACGGGTAGAGGATGGCATCTCCGGCCGGCAGTTTTATCTGTTGCTCGCCAAACGACGTCTGGATGACAAGTTCGCCACCGTCATAATCATCAGGGCTGTTCAGGAAGATAGTGATGGAGATATCCGAGCGGTAGAGTTCTGATCCCTGCCCCATGATCGGATCATCCACATGCTCGCCGTAGGACATGCCTTTGGTGTAATGCGCGTAGTAGGGTGCAGCAATTCTCAGCGGCAAGGCCGCGCTGCGGTAAACCGGGTGGTTCACCAGACTGTTCATGACCAGATTATTAAGATCGCTCATGTGTGTCTGATTCAGTATCAATTCTTCATTATGCTTGACGCGCCGGGCTGCCATGCCAGCGGATGAACTGCCATCCGAGAATTTGCCTGCAGCAATGAGCTTGCGCGCGGTTGCAAGTTGATTCTGGTCGAGTATTCCCTTGATGTGTGTGAGCATGTTTAGTCCTGCAAGCACCGGCTGGAATGCGTTAAAATAGAAGGCTATGTTTCCTTGCTGCCAAGAATAAGGCCTTCCGTATGATTTTAAAAGTTGTTGTTGACGACCAGACCTACCCGATCTCGGTACCCGAGCAGATTATTTCGGAAGCCGGTGATTTCTTTAACAAGATTGACAAGGATATGGACAACGGTTGGCAGATGAGTCGCGACTGGGTTGATAATCCGAATCAGGAGCAGCGTTGCCAGATTGTGGGTGACAAGATGCTGACTGCGATGCAGAACGATAATAAACAATTAATGGTGTTACTGTCCGCCTATGTGTTGGCACGTGTGCCGGGTGCCTCGGCGCTTCGTATCGACACCAATGGTGAGATGCTTGAGACCGAGCTGGTGGTGGGTTAGTTAACCTGTCGCGCGTATGGCGGATCTGTTCTCGCTAACTGTACCGTTATTGATTCGTTATCCGGATAATTCCCGGCATGTCATGGTGGGGTGTTTTCGTCATCCGGACGGGATTGTGTACTTCAGGCCATACTGGGACCAGCTTCCCGGAGGCGAAGGTATTCAACATGTAACGGGTGTGCTCAAGGGCGAGGGTCCCTGGAAAGTCGGTGACGCAGTCATAACCGTGCTGGGTTGCCAGGGAACAAACCCGGAGCAGGCCGCTGAATTTGCAGACTGGAAGTTTCACCTTGAGCAGCGTGGGGAAGACTACCCGACGCGGGATGAATTACAGACGATTGCCCGGGAGCAAGGTGTGTTGCCCTGAATTCATCGCGGATGAAATCTGCTTCTGCAGGTGTTGTGCCCTGATCGCTTTATCGCGGACGAGATCCGCTCCTACAGGTGCTGTGTCCTGATGGCTTATCGCGGACGAGATCCGCTCCTACAGGTACTGTGGTTATATTAGCTGGGGGG
>DAOVVG010000284.1 GCA_030632175.1 Gammaproteobacteria bacterium | reverse complement strand
TCGGGCTGGTGCACTCACTGGACGAATCTATTTCGCTGGAATAACTATTGCTAGACTGCTTTTACCTGTAGGAGCGGACCTTGGCCCCGATTGCGGGGTATAAAAAAACAATCGCGGACAAGGTCCGCTCCTACAGGTAAAAACAGTCTAGCAATAGTTATTCCAGCGAAATAGATTCGTCCAGTGAGTGCACCAGCCCGATGCCGGGCATCTCCAGCCTGATGGACACAGCAACCTGCTCGTTACCCGCCAGCTTGCCGCTCTCAATCGCAGCCTGCAGTGCCTTTTCAATCTCACGCTGTGAAGTAATACCGACTTTTTTCAGAAATTTCCTGATTTCCATATTGACCACGTCTTCATTCATATCCCGTCTCCTTATGACTGTCTGGCTGTGGCATGATTATCCACCTGTCGCGAACAGCAACGCCAGCACTTTAAGGACATGACAAACGCCATACCCACGAATGACATCACCGCCGTTATCCTCGCCGGCGGCAAGGCGCGCCGCATGGACGGACAGGACAAGGGACTGATAACACTGCATGGCAGACCCATGGTCGACTACATCATCCGTGCCCTGCAGCCCCAGGCCGGCAATATCCTTATCAACGCCAACCGCAACCCGGAGCAGTATGCAGCGTTCGGCCTGCCGGTGGTCGCCGACATGCTGGGGGACTATTTTGGGCCACTGGTGGGCATGGCCAGCGGTATGAATGCCGCCGATACGGCCTATATCGTGACGGCACCGTGTGATTCACCCATTATCCCTGACAACCTTGTGGAGACGCTGTACCGCGCCCTGCAGGAAAACGCGGCCGACATCAGCGTGGCGCATGACGGCACCCGCATGCAGCCGGTATTTGCACTGCTACGCTGTGAACTGCTCCCCGACCTGCTGAACTACCTCAATGAAGGCGGTCGCAAGATTGACACCTGGTACGGCCAGCAGCGGCTCGCACTGGCCGACTTCTCGGGTTCACCGGATACCTTCCTGAACCTGAATACCCCGGAAGACAAGTTGGTACTGGAAAACAGGATTGCAGGCTAACGGGCAGATACGACAACATGAGCTACACTGGTGTTTAGTATTACAGCTTGGCCTAACCACCGATTCATACCCCCCTCTCCCTCCGGGAGAGGGTTGGGGAGAGGGAATAAGAATGTATGTGACTAATTTCCCCCCTCTTCCTGTCCTTCTCCCGAAGCACCCAAAGAGCGGGCATAAAGGAGAAGGGACGCCATGTTTGCCTTATCTCCTAAAAAATACTTTACAGACAACTCAATCAATATTTTAAAAAGTTGAATCAGAGTAGATTACAACGTGAAGGAGCGGTAATCTCGAAAACCATGAACAAGCAGTTAATCGACCCTTTTGGACGCACCGTCGAGTACATTCGCCTCTCGGTCACCGACCGTTGCGACCTGCGCTGCTTCTACTGCCTACCGGGTGACTACCGTGACTTCAGCGAACCGGAAGAATGGCTGAGCTTTGATGAAATCGAACGTGTCATTCGTGCCTTTACCACGCTGGGCGTGCGACGCGTACGGGTAACCGGTGGTGAACCGCTGGTGCGCAAGAACCTGCCGACGCTGGTAACACAACTCTCGAACATTTCCGGACTTGACGACTTGTCACTCCGTACCAACGCCGTCGGCCTATCGCGCCAGGCAACCGCATTAAAAACAGCCGGCATCAGCCGCATCAACGTCAGCCTGGATTCACTGCGCCCCGAGCGCTTCAAGGACATTACCAAAGGCAACCTTGACAAGGTCATTAGTGGCCTGATGACGGCAAAGCAGGCCGGTTTCAGCCCGATCAAGATCAACATGGTCATCATGAAGGGCGTTAACGATGACGAAGTCGAGGACATGATCGAGTTTTGTATCGAACATGACTTTACGCTGCGCTTTATAGAAACCATGCCGGTGGGTGATACCGGCAGAAGTGCTACCTCGTATTACCTCAGCCTGCAGGACGTCAAAAACAGACTGGCCGAGCGCTATGAACTGATCCCGGGTGTCATGCCGGGAGGCGGACCGGCACGCTATGTACAGGTTGCCGGCACAAGCCTGCGCATTGGTTTCATCACCCCGATTTCACAGCACTTCTGCGAAACCTGTAACCGTGTCCGTCTGGCTGTCGATGGCACCCTGTACCTGTGCCTCGGCCAGGAACACAAGTTTGAATTTCGCCCGCTGCTGCGCGCCGGCATCAGCGACAGTGATTTGCTGGAAGCCGCGCGCACCGCCATTACACTGAAACCGGAACGTCACGAGTTTCTGGAAAAACCACAGCAGGTCGTACGCTTCATGGCCAGGACCGGCGGCTAAACCGGTTCCTGTGCAACATGATTCAGTTACGTTACTTTGCCAGCCTGCGAGAATCACTGGGCATCGGTGACGAACAAATCGAACTGCCCGACGGCGTTAACAACCTGCCCGGGCTGACCCGCTGGCTGCAACGCCGCGGCGAATCCTGGGAAAGCGCGCTGGCCGACACCCGCCTGCATATTGCAGTTAATCAGGAAATAGTAAAAACAGATGCCGCCATCGTGGACGGTGACGAGATTGCCTGGTTCCCGCCGGTCACCGGAGGCTAATCGCATGATTCGCGTACAGGCAGACGATTTTAATACGGGTGCCGAACTCGAACGACTGCGCAGAGAGAACAACGGGCAGGCCGGCGCCATGGTCAGTTTTACCGGACTGGTACGCGACCTGAATGAAGGCGACAACATCACACAGCTGACGCTGGAACATTACCCCGGCATGACCGAGAAGGCGCTGAAGAAAATTGAGGCACAGGCGAACGAGCAATGGGATCTGACGGCCACGCTGATCATTCACCGCGTTGGCCCATTAACACCAAATGACAATATTGTGCTGGTGGTTGCCGCCAGCGCGCACCGCAAGCAGGCATTTCGTGCCTGCGAATTCATGATTGACACCCTGAAAACCAATGCACCGTTCTGGAAAAAAGAAACCCTCATTGAAGGTGATCGCTGGATAACACCCGGCAACAGCAATAAATGAGCTGTAGGAGCGGATCTCGTCCGCGATCACGGGGTTAAAAAACAATCGCGGACGAGATCCGCTCCTACAGAATCTACATCCCCGCAGGGGCGGGCTGCATTCGAGAACATCGTTTATCGACTGGTTATGATACTACGCGCCTGCACTACTGCTTGGAACTACCGCACTTGCCTTCGCCGCACTCACCCTCTTTCATGCCTTTCATTACCTTCATGTGGGCCTCGCGTTCAGACGAGTCAATCACGCCATCATCATTCTGATCGATGCGATTAAACAT
>DAOVVG010000095.1 GCA_030632175.1 Gammaproteobacteria bacterium | reverse complement strand
CGTTACCGTGATGGTTCCAAACTCACTGGGCCCGGCGAAACTGCTGCTGTCCTACGGCACAGAAAAGCAGAAAAATTATTACCTGCCACGCCTGGCCAGTGGCGATGAAATCCCCTGTTTCGCCCTCACCGGTCCGGAAGCCGGCAGTGATGCCGCATCCATGCCGGACAACGGTGTCGTCTGCAGACAGACTTTTAAAGGCAAGGACGACGTACTGGGCATTCGTCTTAACTGGGAAAAACGCTACATCACGCTTGGGCCGGTAGCGACATTGCTGGGCCTCGCATTCCACCTCTATGACCCGGATCACATGCTGGGTGACAAGGAAGACATCGGCATTACACTCGCATTAATACCCACCACAACCCCGGGTGTTGAGATAGGTATGCGCCACTTCCCCATGAGCCAGTCATTTATGAATGGACCCAACCGGGGTACCGACGTATTTATCCCGATGGACTGGGTTATCGGTGATCAGGCCTATGTCGGTCAGGGCTGGCGCATGCTCATGAACAGTCTCTCCGATGGACGCGCCATTTCACTACCGGCCCTGAGCACGGCTTCCGGCCAACTCGTCAGCCGCAGTGTCGGCGCCTATGCAGCTGTCAGAAAGCAATTCAAGGTACCGATTGGTAAATTCGAGGGTATCAGCGAAGTACTGGCACGCATTGCAGGCACGACGTATACCCTGAATGCGGTGCGCGGCTTTACCACGGCTGCTTTGGACAGCGGTGAAGATCCTTCTGTGGCTTCCGCAATCATCAAATACCATGCGACCGAGCGCATGCGTGTCATTGTTAACGATGCCATGGATATTCTTGGCGGTTGTGGCATCAGTATGGGACCCCGCAACTTTATCGGTCGTGGCTACCAGGGATTACCGATTGCCATCACCGTTGAGGGTGCCAACATTCTTACCCGCAACCTGATCATTTTTGGGCAGGGGGCGATCCGTTGCCACCCCTTTCTCTTCAGGGAAATGGAAACAGTGGCTAATAATGACGTCGCAGGCTTTGATGCCGCCCTGCTGGGTCATGGCAGCCTGGTAATGAGCAATATCAGCCGCGGACTGTTCCATAGCCTGACCCACGGACGATTGCTGCATGCACCCCAACATGGCATCCGTGGACATTATTACCGCCAGTTCTCACGCATGAGTCTCGCATTTGCAGTCACCACAGAGATGGTTCTGATGACGGTCGGTGGCGGCCTGAAGCGCAAGGAATCTCTCTCCGCACGGCTCGGTGATGTACTCAGCCTGTTATACCTTGGCAGTGCTGTTCTGAAACATCATTACGATAACGGCTCTCCCGATGAGGAATTACCGTTAGTTGAATGGTCCTGTCAGGATCTTCTGTATAACATCCAGGTACGTCTGCATGAGGTGTTAAACAATCTCCCGAACCGTTTTGCTGCCGGACTGGTACGTGTGCTGACATTCCCGCTGGGCAAGCCCTACAAGCGCCCGTCCGATGAACTCGGGCAACAGATTGCCGGGCTGATTCTTGCACCCGGCGCGCTGCGTGACCGCCTGACGGAAGGTATGTATATTCCTGAGGATGAATCAGAGGCTGTTGCACAACTTGATGACGCCCTTCTGAAGAGTAAAGCGGCTGAACCGGCGCTTCGAAAATTGCGCACTGCCATGAAAGCTGGCACCCTGCCCCACGGTGATCCGGAAATGCATGTCGACACCGGCATCGAAGCAGGCATTATCACCGACCAGGAAGCCGCAGATATTCGTGCCTCAATTGCGGCACGCAAGGTTGTCATACAGGTCGATGAGTTTCTTCCTGAGTACTTAACCAAGGAGCGTGGAGAATGGGGGAACAGCAATCTGGATGGGGTGGCCGGCCAGTCTATGTAGTTGATGGCAGTCGTACTCCTTATTTAAAGGCCCGCGGCAAGCCCGGGCCGTTTTCTGCCTCTGACCTGGCGATTGCTGCCGGTCGACCGTTACTCGCCCGCCAGCCGTTTGCAGCAGACCAACTGGATGAAGTCATCCTGGGCTGCATGATGCCGAGTCCGGATGAGGCGAATATCGCGCGTGTCGTGGCACTCCGACTGGGATGCGGCGAACGTGTACCGGCATGGACCGTGCAACGCAACTGCGCCTCCGGTATGCAGTCGATCGACTCGGCCGCACAGAATATCGCCAGCGGACGTTCCAGCCTGGTGCTGGCCGGCGGCGTGGAATCCATGAGCCGCGCACCCATTCTCTTTAATGACACCATGGTCAACTGGCTGGCGGCCCTTGCTCGCGCCAGGACACCCGGTGCAAAACTCAAAGTGCTCGGCCGTCTTCGCCCGGGACATTTTAAACCGGTCATCGCCCTGCTCCGCGGTCTGACCGATCCGGTGGTCGGTTTATCCATGGGGCAAACGGCAGAAATTCTTGCACACCGTTTCGATATTAGCCGTGAAATGATGGATAGCTTTGCCATGCGCAGTCACCTGCGTCTGGACGCCGCACAGAAAAACGGTCGCCTGGACGAAATCGAAGTACTGTATGACAGCCGTGGTAATTACCATGACCATGATGACGGCGTGCGTGCTGATTCAAGCATGGAAAAGCTGGCAAAACTGCGTCCGGTATTCGATCGCCCCGTTGGTAAAGTGACCGCCGGTAACAGCGCCCAGATTACCGATGGCGCGGCTTGGGTGCTGCTGGCCTCGGAAGAAATGGTGTCGCAACATAACCTGCCGGTCATGGGACAACTCATCGATAGCCAATGGGCCGGACTGGACCCGGCACAGATGGGACTGGGACCCTGTTATGCCATGGCGCCGATCATGCAACGCCATGGACTCGACACGCCCGATATCGATTACTTTGAAATCAACGAAGCCTTTGCCGCCCAGGTACTGGCCTGCCTTGCCGGATGGAAAGATGCGGATTTCTGCCGTGATGAACTGGGTCGTGAGACCCCCTTCACGCCTATCGATGAAGAACGCCTGAATATCGATGGTGGTGGCGTCGCTGTTGGTCATCCGGTCGGTTCAAGTGGCGCACGTATTGTCCTGCACATGCTGAAACTGCTGGAACAGCATAATGCCAGGCGTGGCATGGCCAGTATTTGCATCGGCGGCGGGCAAGGTGGCGCCATGTTGATTGAAAGGACAACGGGGTAGCCGGCATGGAAAATACAACCCACATACATTTCCGGGCAGAAACCGACAGCGACAACATCGTCTGGCTGCATTTTGACAAGGCAGATGGTGCGACCAATGTGCTGAATGCCGAAGTCTTTGAACAACTCGACCAGCACTTGCAGAATATCGCTGCCCAGTGCCCGCGCGGACTGGTCATTCTTTCCGACAAAAGCAATGGCTTTATCGCCGGCGCTGATATAACAGCCTTTACAAAAGTATCTTCAAAGAAACAGGCGCTTGAATTTCTGCGTATGGGTCAGGACGTCTTCAACCGTCTTGATGCCCTGGCGTTTCCGACGGTAGCCCTGATACATGGCTTTTGTCTCGGTGGCGGCACTGAACTGTCACTGGCCTGCCGTTACCGGGTAACCCGTGATGACCCGGGCACGCGACTCGGTTTACCAGAAGTCAAACTGGGAATACACCCCGGCTGGGGCGGCAGTGCCCGCATGGTGCCATTACTGGGTGGACTCAAGTCGATGGACCTGATTCTGAGTGGGCGTTCCATCGATGGGCGTACCGGCAAACGCATGGGACTGGTCGACATGGTCGTGCCCGAACGGCCTCTGCGCGATGCGGCACGTAAACTGGTCTTTGATGCACCACCCCCGCACCAGCCTGCCTGGTATGACCGTTTGTCGAACCACTTTCTGGTACGCCCCCTGCTCGCGAGGGTGTTTGCCAAACAGGTGGGTAAGCGCGTCTCGAAAAATCATTACCCGTCGCCCTATGCAATGATCGACATCTGGCGCAAACATGCCACCAGCAAAACCGCCATGTTGACGGCAGAAGCAGAATCACTGGCCGGGTTAATCACTGGCGTTACCGCACAGAATCTTGTGCGCGTTTTTTTCCTGCAGGAACAGCTCAAATCTCTTGGCAAGGACAAAAGCTATCAGCCGAAATATGTTCACGTCATCGGTGCCGGCACCATGGGCGGTGATATTGCCGCCTGGTGTGCCTTCCGGGGCTTTCAGGTTTCCCTGCAGGACCAGTCCCCGGAACGCATTGCTCCGGCCATGAAGCGGGCCTACGTCCTCTTCAAACGCAAGTTGAAGCGCCCCATCAAGATCAATGAGGCCATGGACCGCCTGATGCCTGACCACAAGGGTATCGGCGTGGCACGGGCCGATATCGTTATTGAAGCTATTTTTGAAGATGCAGAGGTAAAACGTTCTTTATACAGAGAAATTGAACCACGGATGAAACCGGATGCCATCCTGGCAACCAACACATCCAGTATCCCGCTGGAAGAACTCAGCAGCGCGCTGAGCTCCCCCGAACGTCTGGTCGGGCTGCATTTTTTCAATCCGGTCGCCATGATGCAACTGGTGGAAGTCGTCAATGGCCAATCAACCTCAGCGTCTGTGTCGGCACAGGCAATGGCCTTCACCCGCAAAATTGACCGGCTGCCATTACCCGTTACCAGTACCCCGGGGTTCCTGGTAAACCGCATACTCATGCCCTACCTCATGGAAGCCGTGGTACTGGAAGCCGAAGGCGTACCGGCGGTACTGATTGACAAGGCCGCCACATCATTTGGTATGCCAATGGGGCCAGTGCAGCTGGCTGACACGGTTGGACTGGACATCTGCCTGCATGTCGCAGAAATACTGGCAGAACATTTCAATGCAGAGATCCCGGAACGACTGAAGAAGCTGGTTAGCGATGGCAACCTCGGTCGCAAATCGGGGCGCGGCTTTTATGAATACAAAAAAGGCAAGCCGGTTAAACCCGGGGCCGGCAGCGGTAACTGGAACATGGAAGAGATCACCAACCGGCTGGTATTGCGTCTGCTAAATGAATCTGTCAGCTGCCTGCGTGAACACGTTGTTGCTGACAAGGACCTGCTGGATGCCGGCATGATATTCGGCACCGGCTTTGCACCTTTTCGTGGCGGACCCATGCACCACCTGGATGCAGTCGGCGCAAAGGTACTGTATCAACAACTGGAAAGCCTGAAATTACTACGCGGTGATCGCTTTACACCCGACCAGGGTTGGGCGGCATTAACTGACTCTTTGGGGGAAGAGACCACATGAATAAAGACAAGTCTGGTTTTATTTCTGCTGACGCAGCGGGTACTTTGGCCGGATTATTCCGGGAACGTGTTCGGCGTAGTCCTGACAAAGTTGCCTATCGGCAGTTCAATGATGACAGCAAGCAGTGGTATGACACCACCTGGCAGGAAATGGCAACGCAGGTGGCACGCTGGCAGGATGCACTCGCCAGCGAAGGCCTGCAACATGGCGACCGGGTCGCTGTTTTGCTGCGCAACTGCAAGGAATGGGTAAGCTTCGATCAGGCGGCCCTTGGTTGTGGCCTGGTCGTGGTACCCCTGTATACCGACGACCGCCCTGAAAGTACTGCCTATATTCTCAACCATTCCGGCGCAAAAGTCCTGTTGCTGCAAGGTGAAGAGCAATGGCGGGGACTGCTGACCGTACGCAATCAGCTGGACGGCCTGGTGCGCATTATTACGCTGGAACCCGTCACGGTGCCTGCGGGTGAAACCCGCGTGCGCACAGTTGCCGACTGGTTGCCGGATACCGCGGGTGAACTACATAGTGATGATGGCAAGTCCAGTGAACTCGCCACAATTGTCTATACATCAGGAACAACGGGGCGACCTAAAGGTGTCATGCTGAGTCACTGGAATATTTTATTTGACTCGGACAGCGCACTTGAAATTGTGCAGATGTATGAAGATGACCTGTTGATCTCTTTTCTGCCACTTTCTCATACCTTTGAACGTACCGTTGGTTACTACATTCCCATGATGGTTGGAGCAACCATTGCCTATGCGCGCTCCATACCGGAACTCGGGGAAGACCTGCAGACGATCCAGCCCACATTAATGATTTCTGTGCCACGTATATATGAACGTGTATACAACAAGATTCAGGCTGGTCTCGCAGAAAAATCACCCCTTGCTACCCGGCTGTTTAACCTTGCCGTAGATACCGGCTGGAAACGTTTCCTGCACCGACAGGGTCGTGGCAGCTGGCACCCTGCTTTTCTGTTATGGCCACTGCTCAATAAACTGGTTGCAGGAAAAATCATGGCGAAGCTCGGCGGTAAAATGAAGATGGCTGCCTCCGGTGGTGCACCCTTGCCCATGCCGATTGCCCGGGTCTTTATTGGCCTCGGACTTAATCTGATACAGGGTTATGGTCTCACCGAGACCAGTCCTATCCTGACTGCAAACCCGGAAGATGACAATGATCCCGGCAGCGTCGGTGTTCCCCTGCGCGGACTCGAATTGCGCATAGGCAAGAACGATGAGTTACTGGCACGCGGTCCGGTTATCATGCTCGGGTACTGGGACAATCCGGAAGCCACCAATGACGTCATTGATGACGAAGGCTGGTTCCACACCGGTGACAAGGCACGCATAGAGAATAACCATGTCTACATTACCGGACGCTTGAAAGAGATTATCGTGATGGCCAACGGCGAGAAAGCATCACCCGCTGACATGGAAATGGCCATTGCACTCGACACCCTGTTTGAGCAGGTCATGGTCATTGGTGATAATCGCCCGTATCTGACCGCCCTGATCGTCCTCAATGAAGAGCAATGGGAAATCCATGCCAACAGGCTCGATCTGGACGTACATGACATGAATGCACACAGGTCAGAGGTCTTCGAAGAGCTTGTTTGCGACAAAATCGCCGGGCAGCTCTCGGAATTCCCCGGCTATGCTGTCATCCGGCATGTCACCTGCCAACTGGAACCCTGGACAATCGAGAATGAACTCATTACCCCGACCCTTAAACTGAAACGCAACCGCATCATGGAGCGCTTCGCGGCAGATATTGAAAAAATGTACGAGGGTCACTAGCAGGAACCGCCATCATGGCAGAACTACCCGAAGAGCACGATCTTGCCATACGCGTCATGGCCATGCCGGCGGACACCAATGCATCCGGAGATATCTTCGGCGGCTGGTTAATGTCCCAGGTTGATATTGCCGGCAGCATTGTTGCCCGTCGCCGCGCACAGGGACGAACGGTAACCGTAGCCGTTGATTCATTTCAGTTCAGAAAACCTGTCTTCGTCGGCGATGTTGTCAGCTGTTATGCGAAGATTACCCGTGTCGGCAAGACATCGCTGACGATCAACGTAAAGGCCTATGCTGAACGACAGGGACATTCGCATAACAGTCACCTGGTCACCGAGGCCGATCTAACCTATGTCGCCGTGGACGATGAGCGCAAGCCGCGACCGATTCCTGTAGATACCCTCTGATCAACCCACACTGACGTTAGATGCACTGTAGGAGCGGACCTTGTCCGCGATTGCGGTGTATAAAAAACCATCGCGGACAAGGTCCGCTCCAATCAAGCGACCGCAGCAGTCCTGAACAGCTTCCTGAAATTTTCCGTGGTGGCCGCAGCCACCTGCTCATAAGTTTCACCGCGCAACCCGGCAACATACTCGGCCACGTGACGCACAAACGCCGGCTGATTCGGCTTGCCCCGGTGTGGTACCGGTGCCAGGTAGGGACAATCTGTCTCCACCAGCATCCTGTCAGCCGTTATTTTAGTCGCCACCTCCTGCAGCTCCCGTGCACTCTTGAAGGTCACAATTCCCGAGAACGATATATGGAAATTCAGTTCCATCGCACGCTCTGCCATATCCCAGTCGCCGGTAAAGCAATGCATGACACCACCCACCTCGCCAGCACCTTCTGCCTCCAGTATTTCAAGTGTGTCTTCCCTGGCATCGCGTGAATGGATAATCAGCGGTTTCCCCGAGCACTTTGCGGCGGCTATATGACGGCGGAAACGCTCACGCTGCCAGCCCAGGTCGCCCTCACTGCGGAAATAATCGAGACCGGTCTCGCCGATGGCAACAACCTTTGGATGCTTTGCCAGTTCTACCAGCTCGTCAATATCCGGATCATGGCCGCCCTGTTCGTTTGGGTGCAGCCCAACAGATACTGATACCTGCTCATGGGGTTCGGCAAGCGCGAGCATACCGGGATAGTCTTCCATGTTTATGGAGACACACAGAAAATGAGCGACATCCTGTTGCCGCGCAGCATCCAGCACGCCTTCGATGCGACCGCCGAAAGGTTCCAGATCAAGCATGTCCAAATGACAGTGTGAATCAACCAGCATGGTGTAACCTCAAAGAAAATTGAGGGTGCATAATAGAGGGTTT
>DAOVVG010000269.1 GCA_030632175.1 Gammaproteobacteria bacterium | reverse complement strand
CTTGAACCGATTTACCGCGCTGACAGAACAGGCACACGAAAAGAAAAATAACAGGACAGGTATCCTGATCGCCAATCTGGGTACGCCGGATGAGCCAGATACCGCCTCGGTGAGGCGTTACCTGCGCGAATTCCTGTCGGACCCGCGTGTGGTTGAGATTCCCAGGCTGGTCTGGTTGATTATTCTGCACGGGATTATCTTGCGGGTGCGGCCTGCCAAATCCGCAAAGTTGTATAAAAGTATCTGGACAGAAGAGGGCTCGCCGCTGATGGCAATCGGCAAGCGCCAGCGTGACAGGCTGGAACAGGCGTTACGTGACAGTGGTCAGCAGGACTTCGAGTTGAAGCTGGCGATGCGCTACGGCAAGCCACCGATTGGTGAAGCCTTGCGGGCGTTTCAGCAACAGGGCATACACCGGGTCGTTGTGTTGCCCCTGTATCCCCAGTATGCCGGGCCGACAACCGGTTCGACATTTGACGTGGTTGCCGATGAGCTCAAGCAATGGCGCTGGGTACCAGAGCTGCACTTTGTAAACAGCTATCACGATCATCCCCTGTACATTGAGGCACTGGCGAACAGTATCCGCAAGCACTTTGATGAG
Source organism: Gammaproteobacteria bacterium (assembly GCA_030632175.1). Taxonomy (GTDB): domain Bacteria; phylum Pseudomonadota; class Gammaproteobacteria; order UBA9214; family UBA9214; genus UBA9214. The sequence continues at coordinate 2,985 of DAOVVG010000269.1, read as the reverse complement.
CATGGCAAGCCACAGAAGCTGGTGTTGTCCTATCATGGCATGCCGAAGCGCAACCTGATGCTCGGCGACCCCTATCACTGCCAGTGCCAGAAAACCAGCCGCCTGGTGGTCGAGCAGTTGGGGCTTGGTGAGGAAGATTACATCACCACTTTTCAGTCACGCTTTGGCAAGGCTGAATGGTTGAAGCCGTACACTGATGCGACGCTTGAATCATTGCCGGGGCAAGGGGTAAGGAATGTCGCCATTATCAGTCCGGCCTTCAGTGCCGACTGCCTGGAAACCATCGAGGAACTGGACCAGGAGAATCGCAAGATCTTCATGGATGCCGGCGGCGAACAGTACCGCTACATTCCCTGCCTGAATGACAATGATGATCACATCCGTCTTATGGCTGAACTGGTGGAGCCGTATCTTTGAGTAGCAGTAACTTTCTCGTTTTCATGTGGTGGAATAGTCGTTAAATGAATGCTGCTGGGTAAAAATTCATGTTTGAGTAAAGGGAAGGGTTCCTTCTCCTTTATGCTCGTTCTTTGAGTGCTCCGGGAGAAGGGCAGGAAGAGGGGATATAAAATCAGGCAGTTACCTAATTGTACCCCCTCTCCCCAGCCCTCTCCCTGAGGGAGAGGGGGTAGTTGGTTGGTATTGCTGGTTAGTTGAATATTACTGAGATAATTGAAAAAGCGTCCCTTCTCCCTCCGGGAGAAGGACAGGAAGAGGGGGTCAAGATTAGGGAAGTTTTTCTCTATTTATTCCCTCTCCCCAGCCCTCTCGGCAACTGCTCCATGCGTTGCTCTACCTCCTGCATCCATGCAGTCGTCCCGGAGGGAGAGGGAGGTTAAATCAGGCGGATTCTGCCACGGCTTCATCGGCGCGGCGGGCGAGGATAGTTTCGTAGAGCTTGATATAAAGTTGTGCGCTGTGTTTCCAGCTGAAATCCTGCTTCATACCGGTGCATACCAGTTGTTGCCAGATAGCCGGCTGGCGGTAATAGCCGAGGGCGCGGTCGACGGCCTCAAGCAGGGCGCTTGAGGTGGCTGCATTGAAACTGAAGCCGGTCGCGGTCTTTGCAGCAAGTGTTTCCGGGGTGGTGTCCGTTACCGTATCAGCAAGTCCGCCGGTATTGCGCACTATGGGCACGGTGCCATAGCGCTGGCTGTAGATCTGGTTCAGCCCGCAGGGTTCAAAACGCGAGGGCATCAGAAAAATATCGGCGCCGGCCTCGATATGGTGTGACAGTGACTCGTCATATCCGATGTGCGCTGCGACCCGTTTTGGATGGGCTTTCACAGCAGCGCGAATGCCTGCTTCAAGCTTGCTGTCGCCGCTGCCCAGCACGATCAATTGTGCATTTTGTTTCACCAGCTGCGGCACGATATCCAGAATCAGGTCGATGCCTTTTTGTTCTACCAGCCGGCTGATCGTTGCGAATATCGGAATGTTCTCATCAACCGGCAGCCTAAAGTGTTCCTGCAGCGCCTGCTTGTTCTCGATCTTGTGGGTGAGCGAGCGGGCATTGAACTGCACCGGGATATGCAGGTCGCGTCCCGGGTTCCAGACACTGTAGTCAACACCATTGACGATACCGCTGAGTGTGTCGGTACGGTGACTGATGAGTCCCTCAAGTCCGTAGCCGAATTCGCTGGTCTGGATTTCCATGGCATAGGTCGGACTGACGGTTGTTATCCAGTCAGCAAATACCAGCCCACCCTTAATAAAGGAAAACTGGTTGTGAAACTCCATGGCTTCCATGGACCAGAAATCAGCGGGCAATTTCAGTTTCTTGAAGACCTTCCAGTCATACAGGCCCTGATAGGCGAGGTTGTGAATGGTAAACAGGCTCGCCGGTCTCGGCAGGTGACGTGCAAGCAGCGGCGGCACCAGCCCCGTCTGCCAGTCATTGCAGTGCACGATATCGGGTTGCCAGTCGAGTCCGGCGGCATCCATGGACAATGCCTCGACGGCGCGGCAGAACGTGGTAAAGCGTTCAGCGTTATCCGGCCAGACAGCGCCCTGTTTCAGGGTGTAGGGGTTGCCCGGTCGGTCGAAGTGTTCCGGCGAATCCACCAGGTAGAGGGTGACGGTGCTGCCCGGCAGGCGGCCGGCAAGGATGCGCACCGGCTGGGCGACGCCCTCAAGCTCAAGGTGGGCAACGAGGGTAAATTTTTCCTGCTGTTTCAACACCGACTGGTAGGCCGGGATGATAACGCGGATGTCGTGGCGCAGGTTGCGGATGGCTCGAGGCAGGCTGCCAGTCACGTCAGCCAGTCCTCCTGTTTTTATCAGGGGGTGGGCTTCAGCACTGGCAAAAAGAATTTTCATCCCGGAAAGTCTGCGTCAGTATTTTGGCAAGGTAAATCGATGGAGAACCGCAAGGGTGCTGTATGCCTTCGGCAGGGTCAACAGGTTTGGCTTGCGTTTTTATACAAACACTTTAATCTCCATACTGGTTGAGGGGTAGTGTGTAGTTTGTGTGGTGTTTATTCAAGCTGCATTGATGTCAGTCGGGGTAACTGCTCAGGGGGAGGGCGGTATGGGGGACCGATTTGATTCGCGGGGAGCCGTAAACCGGATCCGTATGCGCGATGATTTTGAGAAGGGCTTGCATTGTTTCAACAGCAAGGATTTTGAAGGTGCCTTGATGTTTTTTCGCACCGCGGATGACGGTGCGGAAGTGGATGATAATTACCATAATCGTTATACCTCCTTCCACGGCTTGTCGCGTGTCTACATGGGTGACAGCAACGGGGTGAAATTATGCCGCAAGGCAGCTGTCGGCGAGTCCGGGGATGCCGAAGTGTTTTACAACCTCGCCATGGCTGAACACCGACTGGATTTTCGCGAAAGCGCACTAGTGGCACTGCGGCGTGGTTTGCGTGTTGATCCCGGGCATACCGGCTTGCTGCGCCTGCAACAGGAAATTTCACCGGGTGAGCGACGCGTCCGCCAGTCGGGTTCCGACGGTATCGTGAAGCAGTTGCTGGGCCG
>DAOVVG010000226.1 GCA_030632175.1 Gammaproteobacteria bacterium | reverse complement strand
CAATGACGTGTGTTCCAAGGTTTCCTCAGGCGGTGGTGAGGACGACAAGTTTTCAGTGGGTATGAAACACAAGTTCTGATCGTATGTAGCAGACAGTAACAATCAACGGGGCCAGCTGGCCCCGTTTTTTTTGCAGTCGGGTTTGTGATTAATGAGCCCGATTGCCGGTAAAGAAGGTAGTTTTCAGCATATTCGGCATTTTCTTTTTTACATGACTTTGTTTTTACTTGCCTCATGCGCCAGCTATCCGCATGAGCCAGCCGGGGTCATCCACGAAGATGCACACCGTGGGGGGACCGTGGTCGCGTTCAGCCAGTCTGGCGAGTTGCTGGCCTCCGGGGGCTGGTCGGGAAATGTGCGACTGTGGCAGTTACCGGGTGGTTCGTCGCTCAGGTATTGGCGGGGACACAGTGATTCCGTCAACGGCATTGCCTTTCTGGCCGCTGATCAACAGGTTGTGACCGCCGGGTATGATGGTGTTCTGCAACGACGCGGGGTGGGCGGAAAACTGCAGCAACAGCTGACGGGGCTTGTACCCATTACGCACATGGATGCAGATCCTTTAACTGACCGGCTGGTGACCGGGCATCGTGATGGTACGGTGCGGTTGTGGAAGGCTTCAGATTTTACTCTGCTGGATGAGCGGAAACTGCATACAGGTGCAGTGAAGGCGGTAGCCCTTGATCCACAACGAGGCCGCTATGCTTCCAGCAGTACAGACGGTAGTGTCGCAGTCTGGACAGAAGCGGGTGATGCGCGGTATCTGGAAGAGCCGCCGGCTGATGCCTTTACACTGGCATTTTCACCGGATGGTCAATGGCTGTCTGGTGGAACCTGGTTCCGTTTGTATCGCTGGAATCTGGATGATGGTTCGCTGGTGACGCTGGCTACTGAACATTACGGCATTATCAAGTCTGTGCAATACACGGATAAGGGTGCATCACTGGCGAGTATCAGCCGGCAAACTGACAGTTCTGTTTATTTTCTGGATCCAGTCAGCGGTGAAGTCACCCGTCGTTTCCAGCGACATGATCTCTGTGGTGCGGATGTGTCTGTTTCGCCCGATGGCCGTTATATGGCCACCACCAGTGACGACGCAAGCGTGCGTATCTGGGTGTTGGGCTCCCAACCGTAGGTTGGCTTAGCGCAGCGTTTTTTTATGGTTTTGTAGGAGCGGACCTTGTCCGCGATTGCGGTGTATAAAAAACCATCGCGGACAAGGTCCGCTCCTACATTGCTAGGTCAGTTTTTTCACGCCATCTTCGGTGCCCAGTAACAGCACATCGGCAGGACGTTTCGCAAACAGGCCGACTGTGACAACACCGGGTATGTCATTGAGATCCTGTTCGAGTTTTACCGGCTCCATGATTTCCATGTTGTGGACATCCAGAATATTGTTGCCGTTATCAGTGGTAAACCCTTCGCGATAGACCGGCTGTCCGCCGCGTTTTACCAGTTCACGTGCGACCATGCTGCGCGCCATCGGGATGACCTCGATCGGCAGCGGGAACTTTCCCAGTATATCAACCAGCTTGCTGCCATCGGCAATACACACAAATTTCCGGCTGCAGGCAGCCACAATCTTTTCCCGGGTCAGTGCGCCGCCGCCGCCCTTGATCAGGTGCAGGTGGCGGTTGGATTCATCTGCACCATCAACGTAAACAGACAATTCGCTCACCGAGTTGAGTTCCAGAACCGGTATGCCATGCGCTGCGAGGCGTTGTGCGCTGGCGTTGGAGCTGGCGACAGTCCCATCAATTTTATGCTTGATACCGGCGAGGCAGTCAATGAAGTGATTGGCCGTTGAGCCGGTGCCGATACCGATAATCGTGCCGGGTTCCACGTACTCCAGGGCCGCTTCGGCGACCATTTTTTTCAAATCATCCTGTGTCATGCGGATACTCCATGGTAATTAATGGTGTTGATAATACCCGCGCCATTAGCGGATGTCATGATTGTTGTCCGGTTCACTGTCCGCATCTGGGCAAGCCTGATTTGACCTGTTACTGTATCCGGCATGCTGAAACGTTATCTAAAGATGATCAGGAACAGCCGTGTCTATGACGTGGCCCGGGAAACACCGCTTGATGAGGCCAGTCGCTTGTCCGCGCGCCTTGAAAACCGGGTCTGGATGAAGCGCGAAGACCTGCAGCCGGTACATTCGTTCAAGCTGCGTGGCGCATATAACCGGATATCGGGCCTGTCGAAGCAGGAGTGCGCGCGCGGTGTTATCGCAGCTTCGGCCGGTAATCATGCGCAAGGCGTGGCGCTGGCTGCTCGCAAGCTGGGAGTGAAGGCGCTGATTGTCATGCCACGTACCACGCCGTCCATCAAGGTGGAGTCGGTTCGTGATTATGGTGCACGGATCAAGTTGACGGGTGATACCTACGACGAAGCCTATACCTATGCTGCGGAACAGGCTGAAGAGAAAGGTATGACCTTTATCCATCCTTACGATGATCCGGAGATTATTGCCGGGCAGGGTACGGTGGGACTTGAGATTCTGCAGCAGCATGAAGATGACATAGAGGCGATCTTCGTGCCGGTTGGTGGTGGCGGGTTAATTGCCGGCATAGCCGCGATCGTGAAATCGTTGCGGCCGGAAATCAAGGTGATTGGCGTGGAACCCGATGAAGCGCCATGTATGTATGAGGCATTGAAGCGTGGCCGTCGTGTCACCCTGAAGCAGGTGGGTATTTTTGCAGATGGCGTTGCTGTGCGACAGGCCGGCAAGGAGCCGTACAGAATTGCACGACAACATGTTGACGATATTGTTATTGTGAGTACCGATGAGATCTGTGCCGCGATGAAGGATATTTTTGACGATTGCCGTGCTGTGGTAGAACCTGCGGGTGCCCTCGCGATTGCAGGCATGAAAAAATACGTTGAGCAGACCGGTGTGAAGGGCAAGAATCTGGTTGCTATAAACAGTGGTGCGAATGTTAATTTCGACCGCCTGCGACACGTATCCGAGCGGGCGGAAATTGGTGAACGACGTGAGGCGCTGCTGGCGGTGACGATTCCGGAACAGCCCGGTAGTTTCAGAAAGTTTTGCCGGGCTATCGGCAAACGTGGCATTACCGAATTTAATTACCGTTTTTCGGATGCCAGCCAGGCGCATGTATTTGCCGGGGTGCAGCTGCAGGACGGTGACGCAGAACGACTGGATTTGCTGGAGACGTTACGCGGCCAGGGCTATCCTGTTGAAGACCTCACTGACAGTGAGCTTGCCAAGTTGCATATTCGTCACATGGTGGGTGGCAGGGTGTCCGGGCTCAAGGATGAGCTGTTGTTCCGTTTTCAGTTTCCTGAACGTCCCGGTGCGCTGTTGAATTTCCTGTTATCGATGGGAAATCGCTGGAATATAAGCCTGTTTCATTACCGTAACCACGGTGCGGACTATGGGCGTGTGCTGGTTGGCATACAGGTGCCGGCAGGCAGTCGTCGGGATTTCCGCAAGTCACTGGACAAGCTGGGTTACGCCTATTGGGAAGAAACAGATTGCCCTGCCTATAACCTGTTTCTGGGGGCAGGTTAGAAACAGAGGTTTTTTGCGAGTCTTTGTTTGTCGCATAAAAAAAGCCCGGGCTGGAAGCCCGGGCTTTCTTTGTTATCACGGAACGATTTGACGCGTTCCTGATAAGCTGTCGACTACCGGCGTTTCTTCCTTGTAGCCTTCTTGCGCTTCGGAGCAGCTTTTCTCTTCTTAGCTACAGCCTTCTTACGCTTTGGAGCAGCTTTTCTCTTCTTCGCTGCGGCCTTCTTACGCTTTGGAGCAGCTTTTCTCTTCTTCGCTGCAGCCTTCTTACGCTTAGGAGCGGCTTTCTTTTTCTTCGCTGCGGCCTTCTTACGCTTCGGAGCAGCTTTCTTCCTCTTGACGGTCTTCTTCTTGACCTTGCGTTTCACTGCCTTTTTCTTTGCGGTCTTCTTCTTGACCTTACGTTTCACTGTCTTCTTCTTTGCTGTTACCTTTCTCTTAACAACCCGCTTCTTCGCAGGTGCCTTTTTCCTTGCTTTCTTTTTTGCAGCCATACCAAACCTCCTACTATAGTTAGCCCAAAGTGAGTATAAACAAGTAATAACAAATTACCAGTTTTATTTAATGGAAAATTGTACCTGTTGTGCAAGTGTGTTAACGGCATATGCGCAGCTTTATTTATGATTAACGTAATGCATGAAGCGCGCTTGTATGTGAACGCAAACGTTACGCGTTTTATTTTTTATTTCTGTGTTTTCCTTGTTGAGCGACTGTAGTTTTCGCGGAGTAAAAATATTGTTTGTACGAATGTTCTGTTCATCGAAAAGCAATGCCGTGATGTGCTTGTGGTGTGTTGCGTTATGCGCGAACGCGATGAATTGATGCATCGTCATGGCAGTTCGGAATAGTTAACGAAAATGCGTCTCTGAATACGTAAATCAGTTGTAGACGAATCACAGGTGCTGGTT
>DAOVVG010000309.1 GCA_030632175.1 Gammaproteobacteria bacterium | reverse complement strand
GCACCTGTGGGGCACGCGGACTGCATCCGCGATATCGCTCGACGACGGATTCGATAGACGCACCTGTAGGAGCGGACCTTGTCCGCGATAATGCTCGGTGGCAGATTCGATCGCGCACGAGATGCGCTCCTGCACCACTGGATGCACCTGTGAGGGGCGGATAGCATCCGCAGTATCGCTCGACGACGGATTCGATAGACGCACCTGTAGGAGCGGACCTTGTCCGCGATAACGCTCGGTGGCAGATTCGATCGCGCACGAGGTGCACTCCTGCACTACCAGATGCACCTGTGGGAAAGGTAAATTCAAAGCCGGCGAGGCTCACCTATAAACTATCAATCACCGCATTCAATGTTGCACTGGGACGCATAATCTTCGCGGTCAATTCCCGGTTCGGATGGTAGTAACCGCCAAGATCCGCCGGTTGTCCCTGCGCACCATTCAACTCGGCAACAATGGTCTGCTCATTGTCGCTTAACTGCTTCGCAACCGGCGCGAACCTGGCCTGCAAATCCTTGTCTGCATCCTGCGCTGCCAGTGCCTGCGCCCAGTACATCACCAGGTAAAAATGACTGCCGCGCGTGTCCAGCTCACCCGCCTTGCGTGATGGTGACCTGTTGTTATTCAGAAACTCGCTGTTGGCCTTGTCCAGTGCAGCGGCGAGTGCAGCCACTTTACTGTTACCGGTTTTTTGCGCCAGGTCTTCCAGCGAAACCGCCAGCGCCAGAAATTCACCGAGAGAGTCCCAACGCAAATGGTCCTCTTCCAGCACCTGCTGCACATGTTTCGGCGCAGAGCCGCCCGCACCGGTCTCAAACAAACCACCACCGGCCAGCAATGGAACAATAGATAACATCTTTGCACTGGTGCCCAGCTCGAGGATCGGGAACAGATCCGTCAGGTAGTCACGCAGCACATTACCGGTGACCGAAATTGTATCTTCGCCGGCTCTCACCCGCTTCAGTGTATAGCGGATGGCCTCAACCGGTGACTTGATATGTATCTCCAGACCACTGGTATCATGGTCTTTAAGATACGCCTCTATCTTCTTGATAAGGTTGGCGTCGTGCGCCCGCTTGCTGTCCAGCCAGAAGACCGCAGGCTGACCCGTCAGCCGGGCACGGTTAACCGCCAGCTTCACCCAGTCGCGGATCGGTAAATCGCGGGTCTGGCACATCCGCCAGATATCACCCTGCTCAACCGGGTGTTCCAGCAGGGTGTTACCCCCGGCATCGGTGACGCGCACCACACCGTTTGCCGGTATTTCAAAAGTTTTATCATGCGAGCCGTACTCTTCTGCCTTCTGCGCCATCAGGCCAACGTTGCTGACACTGCCCATGGTGGTGACATCAAATGCACCGTGTTGCCGGCAATCGTCGATAACGGCCTGATAGATACCGGCATAGTTGCGATCAGGAATCATCGCCCGGGTATCGTGCAACTGGCCATCCGGTCCCCACATCTTGCCGGAGGAACGAATCATGGCCGGCATCAAGGCATCAACAATCACATCACTGGGCACATGCACGTTGGTAATGCCCTTGTCCGAGTTCACCATCGCCAGCTCGGGACGGACCTGATACACCGCCTGCAGGTCGGCCTCAATCTCCTCGCGCTGATCATCCGGCAGGCCGGTAATCTTTGCGTACACATCACCAATACCATTACGCGTATCCACACCCAGCGTCTCAAAGGTTGCCGCGTGCCTGTCAAAAACCGTCTTGTAATACACATTGACGGCATGTCCAAAAATAATCGGATCAGAAATTTTCATCATGGTTGCCTTCAAATGCAACGACAGCAAAACTCCCTGCATGCCGGCTTCCTGCATCTCGGCCTCAAAGAAGTCACACAGCTTGCTGCAGTTCATTACGGTCGCATCAATGATTTCACCATCCTGAACGGCCACGGCTTCCCGCAAAACCTGTTCCTGACCATCGTCAGCAGTCAGGGTAATTTTTACATCCCCCGCTGCAGTTATGACCACTGATTTTTCACTGGAATAAAAATCACCGTCTGACATGGAGACCACCTGTGATTTCGAACCCGATGACCACGCACCCATTGAATGCGGGTGTGCCCTTGCATACGCCTTAACAGGTCCGGCAACACGGCGATCCGAGTTACCCTCGCGCAACACCGGGTTCACCGCACTGCCCAGCACCTTCGCGTAACGTGCCTTGATGGCCGTCTCTGCGTCATTGGCCGGTTCCTCCGGATAATCCGGAATGTCATAACCCTGCGCCTGCAATTCCTTGATGGCTGCCGTCAGCTGCGGAATCGATGCACTGATATTGGGCAACTTGATGATATTGGCCGCAGGCATCTTTGCCAGCTCGCCCAGCTCTGCCAGCTCATCATTCAGCTGCTGCGCAGCCGTCAGGTTTTCGGGGAAGTTGGCAATAATCCTGCCAGACAGCGAAATATCGCGGGTTTCCACATCCACACCTGCCGCCCCGGCAAAAGCCTGCACCATGGGTAAAAATGAATACGTGGCCAGCGCGGGCGATTCATCGGTTTCTGTGTAGATGATGGTTGAATCTGACATAGTCCGGGTCTCTGAGAATGGATAGTTCGGGGCAAACCCCGTGAGGGCGCATATCATATTTCAGAATGCG
>DAOVVG010000286.1 GCA_030632175.1 Gammaproteobacteria bacterium | reverse complement strand
TCTGGCTCTGCCACTGTCTGCGGAACGAACAATTATCGTGAATAAGTTACGGCGTTCCGGTGCTTTCCTACCGTGTGTTCAGGTTTGATGCGCGTATGTTTGACTCAGGCATGAGACTACCTTCATGCTGTGCACAATGATGAGGAATTGGTGGTACTCATTACCGCCAAGGGAGCAGTCTCCTTATCAGTAAGGAGACTAATTTTAATAAAGCAACAAGGAGGATGTTATGTCTGACACTGTAAAATTCCAGATTGAATTTGAGATGGACCAGGCTGGCAAGATCGTTGGTATCAACAAGATCAGCGGCGGTGACCGTGGTAAAGCACCGGAAGCCCCCATGCCCCCGCATTCAGACCTCATCGTGATGTGCGCAACCAAGCACAGTCCTGGCCATATCTGCTTCTGGATTGGCGGAAGGTGGGTTTGTTTCTAGTATCACAGTAACCAGTCTCTCGTCAGCCGGCAGGGACGCCGGTGAGAGCACTCTCTCCCCACTCGCTGTTATCTGTAGTTAGTCTAAACCAACTGTTAATAATCCACTTTCTGGCCGTGCAAACCTCATATTCTTCCAGTATCTCCTGACCTATCCTGTAGTCAGAAAGTCAGGTCCGGATGAGACGAGCTACGCCGAGATTATCGAGAGAATGTGTGCACAGAGTGCACAGGCCCAGCGGGTCGGGTAGCATCGGATGGGATATAAGGGGGGAGGAGGAGAGAAAAGGAGTTCATTGACTGTGCAGGGAAGGGTAGTCCTCATTTCAGCCCGTCATGCGGGCTGTTTTTTTACCAGCCGTGAGGCAACTTCTCCTTGATGGTTATTACCCGGTCCTTGACCTCGATATAACCGCCGGTCTTGAGATCCTTGAGGATCCGGCTGACCATTTCCCGGGATGCACCAACCCGGCTGGCAATATCCTGCTGGGTCATGCCCTGGTTGATAACCAGGGTGCCACCCTTTTCCTTGGCCAGTTGCAACAATACCCTGGCGACCCGGCCATAGACATCCATCAGGGCAAGACTCTTTACATCTTCTGACAGCAGCCTGAGTCGCTTGATAATGCCGCGCATGATCTTGAGATTGGCCTCGGGATGTTTCTCCAGAAACGCTTCAAAATCGGCCTTTGAGATTATCGACAGACTGCTTTTTTCGGTAGTGATCACGGAGGCAGACCTTGGTTGGGAATCGAGCAGGGCCAGTTCACCAAAATATTCACCCGTTCCCTGGGTATTCAGGATCACTTCCTTGCCTTCATTGTCGCTTAAAAAGACCTTGACGCTGCCTGAATTGATTATATAGAGGGAATCACTGTGATCGCCTTCGTTAATTATGACCGTATTGCGTGGAAACTGTCGGGTTATCACCTTGTTAGACAGCGATGCCAGTTCAGCTTCACCGAGACTTGAAAACAGGGGGATGTTTTGCAGCATGGACGTTCCTATTGTGGTGTCCCTGTACGTTACTCTCTGGCTCCTTCCAGACGATTCAAATTATCTATTTATGCCATGATTCTACTGGATTTCCTGCAAATTGGAACTATTCTGGATTTCTATTTATGCCGGTGCAGTAGAATAATCGGTGCTTCAAGTTTATCGGGTAGTGGAATGAGTGAATTTAATATGCAGTTGATCTAAATTAAATTCATAAACTGAATTATAGAGGTGTGTAAACCTCCCCAAATTAGTGTCACGTACTTTTAGAGTTTTCCTGCACTGAATGTCCGCTTTTGGCGGCGATTTCAACCGGTCGACGCAACACCTCATCTATTTTGTTTATAGATTAAAGTGTTGCGTCGACCGGTTGAAATCGCCACCCATTCCAGATCTTCACGGGTCAAGTCATTGCTGGTAGGCATATAAGTAATTATCCGTAGATTGCTTTTTATATTGAAAGAATATCCAGCTAATGTGCAAAGCATCTCCCCCACAGCATCCGTACAAGCTGCTGTGATTGCTCGTTGAATATACGGTGGTCGATGTGAATATGTCACTAATTTCCTGTGCATACTTCGTAGTAGAAAGTGCCAGAAATTCCTACCCTGTAGTTGATCAAGGAAGGGTGGCCAGGAATGGCCTTTTAATCACAGGAACTGGATTCCCTGTGCATATAAAATTGCTACAGACAGGATGAAGGAAACGGAGGTGTGATATGGAACAGTTGAATCATAAAGTAGAAGTGATTGTGCATGTCAATGAGGGGCTCGACAAGGATCGCCGTAATGACATAAGCCGGTCGCTGAAAGAACGGGGTGGAGTCTACTCAGCAGACTTTTGTCCGTCGCGTTACCACCTGATGCTGGTGGATTACGACAGGAACCAGCTTTCGTCTGGCGATATTCTGCAGCATATCAGGAACCAGAATATACATGCGCAGCTCATCGGACCTGTTTGATGAAATACAGACAGCACAAACGGGGCAGTCGGCTGGTAAATAAAATGGAGGGGGACCATGGTTGCAATGAATGATGTTTCGGGGGAGTCCTTTGCAGAAATGTCGGGGGATGAATTGAAGGCATGGTTTGACCAGCGCTTTGCTGAAAAAATGGCGCAACAGGAGAACAGCAAGACTCCCAGGCTTTCCATCATGGTCACCAAGGGTTCGCTCCGGGGGTGAGTAACGCCATGCCAGGAGCCATGACCATTTTTCTGGTGGATGATGACGTGGCCGTATGCCATTCGCTGTCGGTATTTCTCGAAGCATCGGGGTATGGCGTGAAGACATTTCTCTCTGCCGAGTCCTTCCTGAAGGATACCGCCGGAAGCACGGTGGACGGCATCATGCTGCTGGATCAGTGCATGACCGGGATGTCAGGCCTGGAATTGCAGTCAAAGCTCGCCAGGCGTGGCATTGCCCTGCCGATTATTTTTATTACCGGGCACGGAGATGTGCAGATGTCCGTGAAGGCCGTCAAGGCCGGAGCGACAAACTTCCTTGAAAAGCCGTTCAGTAACGAAGACCTGCTAGCGAGCATCGGCGAGGCATTTTCACGTGCCGATATCATCAGGAAGTATCGCAGCCAGGTCTCTAAATTAAGAAAACGTCATGCCAGCCTGACGGTCCGTGAACGGGAAGTCATACAACATGTTGTCGCGGGCTTGACGAACAAAATCATGGGGGAGCTGCTGAACATCTGCGACCGGACGATTGAAGTCCACCGCTCCAGGGTTATGAAGAAGATGGGGGCGAAGTCGCTTCCAGACCTGGTCCAGAAATAT
>DAOVVG010000093.1 GCA_030632175.1 Gammaproteobacteria bacterium | reverse complement strand
GTTATCGAATCTTCTTGTCGTTATACGATGTTCCCCAAGACCCCCTCGGGATATACAACGACGGTTTTTTATTTGTTGGCTGCGTCCCCTCCAGGGAATATTTTCAGCCGTTTTCTAATTCAGATTTATACGATCATTTAACAGAACAACTACGCTGTGAATATATACTCAATCCAAACTGAATAGCAAATAACGTCAAAATATTAACATTTTATAACCAGAATCAACCATATACATACAGACTCCCACACCCACTTACACAAACAGCCTTCATCCATTTTTTATTGAGACGGCATACCAACCAGCACAGGTATCTATATATATAGTAAATAGCCCCGGCATAATATCCGGGGTAACAAGCCAGCTGAAGAGCACCGGCACGCCCGAATAATGCTTACCTTAAACCAAAAAACCGTCATAACGGCGCAGGCCCGGATGACGACAAGACAGCACTGAGAAATCCAACCGTGTATTAACTGAACAGAAAAGGCTCACGCTAAATACAACAGCAACTGCATAATGGTTTTCTTGGTTTTTCAGGAGCACAGAAACAAGATGGACAAAATAATTACATCAAGAGGAATCCGTGCAGGCAGCCTGTTCAAGATCCTGTTCATCGGACATGCCTTCTCTTTCGGACTGGTCGTTGTTCTTATGGGTATCTTCAGTTTCTTCGGCTATGAAACCGTGTTCTTGCAAGGCAACCCGGTATTCGGTATTACCGGTCTCATGTCCGGAATATTTTCAGCTGGCATCTTTGCCCTGCTGTTCTCATTCTTCAACTGGGTTTTTATCTTCACCGGCAACTGGCTGTATACTCGCTTCCGCACATACGACATCGTTATAAACGAAGCCGATATTTCAGAGAACAACTAAGACCCGGTCATTGCAAGGACAAACGATAGTTGTGCTGCGAACCGAACAGCCTGGCAGAGACTGTACGACATTCATAACGGCCACGCCCCATACGCGGATCGTCCTGCTGATCAGCCTGGTGACGTGCCCAGGTACGACACTCTGCAAGACTGCCCAGATCAGAAGTAATTTTATTTATCGACGGGTCAAGTTTGTCCGGATAATAAATCAGGTCAATTTCTTCCCAGGGTGCAGGGGCTGTACTGTAGAACAGGTCTGCAACAGCAGACAACGGATTACCAAACACAAACCAGAGCACTGTGGCCGCAATGGCGAGTTGCAGCAGTGTTAAACGAATCGATATTCTGGCGGAAAAATGTGTCACGTCGATATGCCAGACCTGCTGACGCATGCAGCTATCTTAATTCTATCTCCGGCCCCTCGCTTTGCTCTCCCCAACCCTCTCCCGGAGGGAGAGGGAGTTAACGGGATTATAATGAGGCATTTATGAGCCCGGAAGGCCAGGTACACACGTCAGAAAACAAAAGCATCTAGTGAAGCATAGCGTTTATGCTGGCGACATCAGCCTCATCAACAATACCGGCTGCCTGTTTCAGGCGCAGTGTATTCAACAGGTAATCATAACGCGACCGGGCATGGTCCCTTCTGGCACGCAGTAGTTCCCGCTGCGAGTCAAGCACATCCACGATAGTACGCGTGCCAGCATCGAACCCTGCCTGTGATGCTTCCAGGGCTTTTTCACTTGACAGGATTGCCTGCTTCAAGGCTTTCACCTTGCTGATCTCAACAGCAACCCCGCGGTAACTGTCCCGCGTCTGGAGCTGCACCTCGAGCAGCTGCTCTTTCTGATCTTCCTGCGCCTCTATAAATTGATAGCTCGCCTGCCGTGTTCGTGATGAAATCAGCCCGCCCTGAAAAATGGGAACATCTACCTGCACACCGATACTGCTGTCGATACGCCTGATCGGAAAGCCGGTACCGCCAAAATCGTTATCCCTGTACTGGTATCTGGCAATCAGGTCCAGCGTCGGGAGATGACCGGCACGTTGCACTTCAACCTGGTCTTTTGCCGCGCTTGTAGCAGATGTCGCAGCAAGCAACAGGGGGTTCTGTTCCTGTGCCATGGCTGTCCATTTTTCCGGATCCTGTGGTTCAGGCAGCAGCAGCGGTATCTCTGTCTTCAATACTTCAACGCCCTGGAGTTTTGCTCCTGTTATCTTGTGCAACGCTTCACGTGCGTCATAAACAAGTTTCTCGGCATTAAGCTCCTCACTGACCGAAATGTCATAACGTGCCTGCGCCTCGTACACATCAGTGACTGCGGCCAGTCCGACCTCATAACGCTGCTTTGCATGGTTCAGTGTTACTTCAATCGCATCCTTGTCTGCAGTTACAAAGTCCATGTTATCCATTGCTGCAAGCACCAGGAAGTAACTTGTCGCTACGCGCAGAATCAGATCCTGCTCTGCAGCAGCATATATCGCGATTGCCTGAGCTGCTGTATGGTCCGCCTGCTCATACTGCAGGAACAGATCTTGATGAAGGATAGCCTGACGCAATTCAGCGGTATAGGTCTCGTTGGTGAAATAAGTCGTATCCTGTCCCTGTGCTTTGCGGAAGTCACCATTGCGGGGTTCATAGCGGTCCCGGGTAATATCGGCGTTTATACCAATTCTCGGCAGTAACAATGCCTTGCTTTGAGGTAAAACCTCCAAGGCTGCATCACGTTCGGCTGCCGCCGCTTTAATCACGGGATCAGACCCGGTTGCGAGTTCATACGCTGACAGCAAATCGTCAGCCTGCACCGTTCTTGTTGACGCATAAATTGCCAGATTGCATACAATCAGTGCAGTAATAGCAATATGCACCATATGCCGGTCATTGCTTTTGTCATTCATGTTTCAGTGCTCTCCTTTGGTATTTTTCCTGCCGCAACACTCGCCTTCAGCCCTGGTCAGGGCGAATGTGCGTTCTTGCTGGTTCGAATGAAAATATGGAGGAACCGGGGTCTGTATCCCGGGCAAACCTTGTGAATCAGACCTTATACTATATATATTGGTTATTGTTATTTGCACCCCACCCTTGACACCATCTAAAAGATTACGTGTTCTGGTCTTTGCAATCAAGTCAGTCAGCACCCCTGCCCTGACGTGTGCCAAACAGAATTTTCAGGAAAAGGATCAGCAGGGGTGCGCCGTGCAGGAACAAATCAAATATATCAACGGGCCTGACCAGTGTGCCGTCAAACAGCATCTTGAGCTTTTCCCAGAGATGCGGCTCCGGCGAGAACGGCGCCAGCGCCAGGAAGATTGCCAGCGGTACTATATACAGGTAGGGAATCCGGTCGAGCCATTTCATCACTGCTGATCTCCGTTTAACCGCGCACAGTGTAACGGGCAGCATCTGAAAATGCTGCAAGCACCTTATGATGAACACCCGGATATGGCACACTACGCTGCACCGCCAGCGGACCACGCCAGAGATATCCAGGTCAATTGCTCTTCATAATTCTCGGAACTACACACATGCGATTGTTTTTTAAATATTTTTTCAAGACCGCGCAATATATTATCGGTCCGATCATGCTGCTCTGGGACAAGCTCACCTCACCGCGCGGCATTGTCCGCGACCCCACAGAGCAGCAACAAATCGACGCCAGCACCGACAAGCTGGTGCTGTATGAATTCAGGATGTGCCCCTTTTGCATCAAGGCCAGACGGGCAATCAAGCGTCTGTCACTCAATATCGAAACCCGCGATGCCATGCGACAACAGAGCAGCCGGGAAGAACTGCTCACTGGCGGTGGAAATATAAAAGTCCCCTGCCTGAGGATTACCGACGACGCCGGCCGCACCACCTGGATGTATGAATCATCCGACATCATTGCATATTTGCAGCAGCGTTTTGCGTAGCAGCAATCCGGAATATACCCGGCACTGCTGACGGGTACGCTGCGCTTTACCCGTCCTACTTAAACAACAACACTTCATGGCGACCAAGGCAACGATCTTCAAGGCCGATCTACAGATCGTCGACATGGATCGTAACTACTATCAGGAGCATGCGCTCACCCTCGCCCGCCACCCGTCGGAAACTGATGAACGCATGATGATGCGGCTGCTGGCCTTCGCACACCATGCCAGTGACACACTGACGTTCACTCGCGGGCTGTCCAGCAGCGATGAACCTGATCTCTGGCAAAAGGACCTGACCGGCACCATTGAGCGCTGGACCGAGCTTGGCCAACCTGATGAAAAGCGTATTCGCAAGGCCTGCGGCCGCGCACAACAAGTCATTATCTATTGCTACAGCGGGCGCAGCGCGAACATCTGGTGGGAACAAAATGGCACGGCACTGGCAAACATCAAGAACCTGACCGTTTTCAATATCTCCCCGGAAAACAGCAAGGCGCTGGCACAACTGGCACAGCGCAATATGCAACTGCAGGCAACGATTCAGGATGGGGATATCTGGATGACTGACAGCGAATCAAGCGTGGAAGTCACTCCCGAGACCTGGCAACTGCGACAATAGCAACAACTGTGAGTTTCGTAGGATGGGTAAAGGAGCAACGCGACGTACCCATCATGGAATGACACTGAATTGATGGGTACGTCACTGCGTTCCTTTACCCATCCTACAGTCCTATGAGCATGGTTGGTTTATCTGCAGCGTAACCGTCAACAGACCCTCAGGATTCGAAATCAAACATCTTGTTGTATTCGCTGGCATCGAAAAACACTTCTATGGCGACGATTTTTCCATCCGCTACAGACGTCAGCTGCACCACAGGAACTTCCTTAAGCGACTCCATGGTGGTTCTGAATTTGAGGATGCTGCAGACATCATCGCCATCAACAAACGTCCTGACACGCTCAATCCTCTCAAGAATCGGGCCCACCCGGGAAATAATAATGATGTAGTCATCCGCATTGTCAGCCATGGAAACCGGACTGCGATAGGAAAACCCGGCATCTGACAGGAACGTGCGCAGCCGCTCAAAATCCCTGTCCTCCAGGGCATCCAGATAGGCGGTAACAATTTCCTCGGCTGCAGATTCAGTCATACAACTGATTTTACCTGCATATCGTCGTTTTCACGATTGCCGGATAAGATAATCATCGTCAGCGCAGCAGCCAGCGCAACAGAGGCAGGATTTTTACCCTCGAATCCTCTAAGATATCGCTCCTTTTCATCAGAGCTGGAAAATAGTGTGAGCAATTTCGTACCCGGACAGCGTTGGGTTAACTATGCCGAGCTGCAGATGGGGCTCGGCACCGTACTGACTGTCGAATTGCGAACCCTCACACTGGTCTTCATGGCAACCGGTGAGACCCGCACCTATTCCAAGCAGACCGCACCACTGACACGTGTCATGTTTGCACCCGGCGATACCATCCGCAGTCATGAAGGCTGGTCGCTCAAGATTGAACAGGTCGATGAACAGGATGGCCTGCTAACCTATACCGGAAGTAGCGAGGACCAACAGCACACGGAACTGCCAGAAGGCCAGCTCGACAGCCACCTGAAACTCAACCGCCCTGCCGAGCGACTGTTCACCGGACAGGTCGATCACGACAGGTGGTTTGAGATGCGCTACCAAACCTTGCAGCACGTTAACCGCCTGGCGCATTCCGACCTCCGTGGACTCATCGGTGGTCGCACTGCATTAATCCCGCACCAGTTATATATTGCCCACGAAGTCGCCAACCGCTACGCCCCGCGGGTATTGCTGGCTGATGAAGTCGGACTCGGCAAGACCATCGAAGCCGGCCTGATTCTGCACCAGCAGTTACTGACAGAACGCGCCCGACGCATCCTCATCGTGGTACCCGAAAGTCTGCTGCATCAGTGGCTGGTTGAAATGTTGCGCCGTTTCAACCTGGCGTTCAGTATCCTCGATGAAGAACGTTGCCAGGGAATCACGGAGAGCACCGGGCAGGAAAACCCGTTCCACGCCGAACAACAGGTGCTGTGTACACTGGAATTCCTCGGCCAGCATCCTGACCGTCATCAGCAGGCTGTAGCCGGGGACTGGGATCTGCTGGTTGTCGATGAAGCCCATCATTTGCAGTGGTCACCCGGACATGCCAGTCCCGAATACCAACTCATTGAGGCACTCGCACGGGAGACCCGTGGCGTACTGCTGCTCACGGCCACCCCTGAACAGCTCGGCAAAGAGAGTCATTTTGCGCGCCTGCGCCTGCTCGACCCGGACCGCTTCCACGATTTTGACGCCTTCGTTGCGGAAGAAAAGTCCTATGAACCGGTCGCCGATGTCGTCAAAGCATTACTGGATGAACAAGCACTGGATGAGAACGCCAGCAAGCGCCTGTTAACCCTGCTGGAGACACAGGAAGACCACCAGTTGCTGGATACTGTGCAAGACCCGCATGCCGACACCCGGCAAAAATCCACCGCACGTACACAGCTCGTGGAAATGCTACTCGATCGTCATGGCACTGGCCGGGTATTGTTCCGCAACACCCGCAGCGCGGTTAAAGGATTTCCCGAGCGGCAACTGCACAGCTACCCCTTGCCATTGCCTGATGCCTACGCTCAGGCACTCAAAGAGTCGCAGGACGACACCGCAATAAACCCGCTGTTACTGCTGTGTCCCGAATTGCTGTATCAATGTACTCCCGGGACTACCGGAACACACTGGACACAACTGGATCCACGGATCGAGTGGCTGATTGAACAGCTCAGAACAGTACGCCCGGACAAGGTACTGGTCATCACAGCAAGCGCTGAAACTGCCATGGACCTTGCAGAGTGGATGCACAGCAGGAAAGGCATACACGCAGCCGTGTTTCACGAAGGCATGAGTATTATTGAACGTGACCGGGCCGCCGCCTATTTTGCAGACATGGAATACGGCACGCAGGTACTGGTCTGTTCCGAGATCGGCAGCGAAGGTCGCAATTTCCAGTTTGCGCATCACCTGATCCTGTTTGACCTGCCACTGAATCCCGACCTGCTGGAACAGCGTATCGGCCGCCTGGATCGCATCGGTCAGACAGAGACCATACAAATACATGTGCCTTACCTGGAACACACGGCGCAGGCCGTAATGCAACAGTGGTATCAAACAGGACTCGGCGCCTTTGAGCACATCTGCCCTGCCGGACAGACCGTGTTTGCAGCCGTTGAGACCGCCTTGCTGGAGGCCATCAGGCAGCCTGATTGCCTGACCGCACTGGTCAGGGAATCCAGCGAACTTAACCGCTCGCTGAACGATGCGCTGCACCGCGGTCGTGACCGCTTACTTGAATACAGCTCCTGCCGACCAACAATAGCCAATGCGATCAAATCACGGGTCGAGGACCTGGACAATGACGAGCACCTGTTCGGCTACCTGGAACAAATATGTGACTGCTACGGTATTGACATGGAGCCGCACTCGGCCAGCAGCCATATTCTCCAGCCGGGCGAACACATGCATACCAGCAGTTTTCCCGGCCTGCGTGATGAAGGAATGACCTTTACCTGCAACCGCACCACCGCACTGGCGAACGAGGACCAGGAGTTCATCACCTGGGAACATCCGCTGTTAACCGGCGCCATCGACATGGTCATGAGTAACGAGACAGGCAACTGCGCCATGTCCACCATCAAGCACCCGTCTGTCAAACCCGGCACCTTGCTAATGGAGTGTCTGTATGTACTGGATAGTGTTTCCAGCGATGTCCTGCAAACCAGTCGTTACCTGCCCCCCGGAATGATCCGGGTGGTAACTGACCAACACGGCCATAACCACAGCGACACACTGACACACGAACTGATCAGCTCAATCAGGGAAACGATCAAGGGTGATACGGCTGTCAGAATTATTCGCGGCTACACTGACCTGCTTCGCGACATGGTCGATACCAGCGAAACATTCGCCAGCAGACAGACGCCTGCATTACTTACCGCTGCGCATGAGCAGGCACAACAGATGCTGGGGCGAGAGATTGAGCGCCTTGAAGTCCTGGCGCGGGTCAACCCCAACGTGCGTGCGGAGGAAACCGGGTTCCTGGAACTGCAACAGGAAGCAGTGACGACCGCACTGGACTCGGCAACATTGCGCCTGGAAGCATTGCGTGTACTCGTTGCAACCTGAAACGATTACAACCTGAAACAATTACAATCGGGCATCTGCCTGTTGCGTACAGCGCTCCAGATAAGCTACCACGTCCGACAAACGGTCCTTGTCGACAATCAGCAAATACGGCACACCACCCAGTTCTTTATGCCCAACCCGCAACCAGTGCCGCATCGCGACACCGTCGCCCTTCTTTTTGATATACAGGGCCCGGTAAAAACGCACGAACAACTGCGCCTGTCCCCACGCCCCGGTGCCTGGCTGGATGTAGCGCTGCGCAGATGCCAGTTCACCAATATCCCCGCAGTTGAGGTGTCATATCCGCGCCAGCTCTGCCTGGTACATATCCAGCAGCGCGATGATCTGAAGCACCGACCGGGTCAACCCACGCGGATCACCAGCCTCCGGTTTTATCTCAAAAACCACGTCTAT
>DAOVVG010000054.1 GCA_030632175.1 Gammaproteobacteria bacterium | reverse complement strand
CAGGAGTGGCGCAAGCTTAAGGTTCCCGGTCATGTGGATGAAGTGCTGGAGGCCGTGAAGGCACTTTAAGGACAGTCTATCGCGGACAAGGTCCGCTCCTACAGGTGTATCTATTGATTGTAGGAGCGGAGCTCGTCCGCGATTTTAAAATCCGGCTACAATCCTGCAAACAAAACCACAGGAATAAAATGTTATGAGCAAGGCAAGCGTTGGCAAGAAAGTACCCGACTTCACCCTCCCCGCCACCGGCGAACAGGACATTGCCCTGTCTGACCTGAAGGGAAAAAATGTTGTGGTGTATTTTTATCCGAAAGACAGCACTCCGGGCTGCACCACGGAAGGCCAGAACTTTGGTGACAAGATACATACCTTCAGACGCCGCAAGACCGTCATCCTCGGCGTGTCACGTGACAGCATAAAGTCTCACGAGAATTTCAAGGAGAAACAGCAATTCCCGTTCGAACTACTCTCTGACAAGGATGAAAAGCTCTGCAAGCTGTTTGACGTTATCAAGGAAAAGAACATGTATGGCCGCAAGGTCATGGGTATAGCACGCAGCACTTTTCTTATCGATGACAAGGGTGTCCTGCGCCAGGAGTGGCGCAAGCTTAAGGTTCCCGGTCATGTGGATGAAGTACTGGAGGCCGTTAAGGCACTTTAAGGACAGTCTATCGCGGACAAGGTCCGCTCCTACAGGTGTATCTATTGTTGTAGGAGTGGACCTTGTCCGCGATTTATAAATTAATCCTGCAGCCCTACACAGGTCCGGATTCTGTCGCAACCTCATCCTGGCGTGAGTCTTTATCTGGCCAGGCATGCAGAACGGCATTCACCAGCGTGGCCAGGGGGATGGCGAAAAATATACCCCAAAAACCCCACAAGCCACCGAATACCAGGATGGCAATAATAATGGCCACCGGGTGCAGATTTACCACTTCTGAAAACAGCAACGGCACCAGCAGATAACCATCCAGCGCCTGCAACACACCGTAGGCAAATATCAACCAGCCGAAATCTGCGCTCCAGCCCCACTGAAACCAGGCAATCAGCGCCACCGGCAACGTCGCGACCGCCGCCCCGATGTAAGGAATGATGACCGACAGTCCGACGATGGTCGCCAGCAACAGCGCATAGTTCAGCCCCATCAGGGTGAACGTTGCGAATGATGCGGCGCCCACAATAAAGATTTCCCAGACCTTGCCACGCACGTAATTGGCAACCTGCCGGTTAACGTCAAGGGCCACCTCATCGACCAGTCGCCGCTGCGTGGGCAGGCTCTTGCTGAACCAGTCGATAATTCTGTGTTTGTCCTTGAGAAAGAAAAACGCCAGTACCGGCACCAGGATAAGGTAGACCATGATGGACATCATTCCGAACACGGCCGGCAATGAAAGCGACAGTACACGTTGCCCCCATGCAGTAATATCCTCACGTATCGCTGTAATGATGTCACCGACCTGCGCCTCGGTAAACAGGTGCGGATATTTCTCCGGCAGCGTCAATAACAGTTCATGGCCCTTGACGACCATTCGAGGCAACTCCTGCACCAATTGTGTCAGCTGATATGACAACTGTGGCAACAACCACAGCAAGGTAAATACAAACACCGTCATAAACAGTACAAACACCAGCACAACGGCAGACATACGCGGCGCACCCAGTTTGTAGCACTTCTCCACCAGTCCATCCAGCAGATAGGCAATGACCACACCGGCAAGCACCGGAGCCAACATCTTACCCAGGGTAAGCATGATAACGAACCCGGTAACCAGCAAGACAGCCAGAATGACCACCTGGGGATCAGAGGCATAGCGGTCATACCACTCGCGCAGAATATGCGTTGATTTACTCATGACCACCTGATTTGAGTTTCTCGTAGAGCCCTCGAAAAATATCTTCCAGCTGATCGACTACCTCGACAGCATCCGTACCCTGCATGATATTTGCGGCAACCAGATCAGAGGTAGCGCTCAGCATTTCGGTCTTGTCCAGCATCGGATAGGTTTTCGACAGGCGTTTCAGTGCTGCCACTACTGACTCCCCTGCCGGACGCTCTATGACTTCAGGTTCCGGAACAACAACAGGCTCCCTGCTGACAGCAACCACCCCGGGTGAACTGCGACCGGCAAGAAACTCTGCAAAGCGAAGCAATGTCAGTTGATCCTCAGCTGTTAATTGCCGAAAGAATGCTGTCAATTGCTGTTCTGCTGATGCCATTGAAAAGTTACGTTGTTCCAGTCAAAAATGCCCGGCTGCGACACGCACACCATCAATAATAATAGAATTTAAATACCATAACGGGTGTGTAGCGCACACTTGCAACAGAAAAAACAGGACCTTTAGCTATCGTCTTTGTGTGACAGGCAGTAGGCACGCGCAAAATCCAGCAGTTCATCCATGGCACGCTGCCGAAATTTCTGTTTCTGATGCACAAACGAAAATGGCCTTTCCAGCGGGGGGTCAAGCTCCAGCGCGACCAGTGTTCCCAACTGCAGTTCCTTGTGAATCGTGACTTCGGACACAATGGAAACCCCCATGCCGGCCTCCACGGCACCCTTGATGGCTTCCGGACTGCCCAGTTCCATGGCGACATGGATATCTGCCGGCTTCATCCCGACATTGGCGAGATATCCATGAATGACCTCGCGCGTTCCGGAACCCTCTTCCCGTGCAATATAGGCATGATCCATCAGATCTTTCAGCTTGACCTTCTGCTGCGATGCCAGCTCATGTTGCGGCGGCACAATGGCAACCAGGCGATCATTACGGCAGTTTTCGACCACCAGGTTCTTGTTCATCACCGGCGCTTCAACCACACCCAGATCGATATCGTTATTTTCCACCATGGAGACGATACCGTCTGAATTGGACACCTTGAGATGAACGTTGATATCCGGGTATTTTCTTTTGAAGTCACCAAGCAGTGACGGCAGCATGTATTCAGCTATCGTGGTGCTCGCACCGATAATCAGGATGCCGCTGATTTCACCGGTCATATCCCGGACGGCATTTTCCATCTTTGCGTACAGATCGAAGATCTCATCAGCATACTCATAGACCCTTTTGCCGGCGTCAGTCAGGCTGATGCGATTATGGGTCCGGTCAAACAGACGGGTATTGAAATATTCCTCCAGCTGCCGCACCTGGAAAGTCACAGCAGGCTGCGTCATATGCAGACTCTCCGCGGCCTTGGTAAAACTCAGCAACCGGGCAACGGTGTGGAATACTTGTAATCTGCGATCAGCCATCTTCTGTCCTTAAGCATTGGCGCACGTCAGTGCTGACCACACCGTGTGCAAGTACTGGAACTATAAAGTGTATTGCAACCAGACTCCAATCCTAATCAGGCACGCACCAGCTACGGCGTATTTCCATGCGGCGTTTGTCAAATCATATTCAACACCGGCATGCCTTTATCCGGGAAAGGCACCAAGGGTGCTTGGCCTGGACTTATGTACAGACCACCGGGCGACGCAGCACTACCCCGCATAACGACAGCACACGCTTTCTTGCCTTTATATGCAGGTGCCCTGCCCCCTGTCACAGTCAAAATTCAGACTATGTCAATACAGACTATACAGTCATCGTTCTACAAACCGGGGTTCACAAAAAATTAGCCCGCGTAACCAGAGGAATCCTAATTATCTATATAATTCATATTGTTATATACTTTTCGTCATTCCTCATTGGCAGATATGACATATCTTTAAATATAAGTATTAACTAATATTCCAGGCCGGAAATAGGCTGGCGTCCGCTGAATGAGGACTGCCAGCCATTCAGCAGGTTACCGGGGAAGCGAACACTTGACTCCTCTGCAGGAAAAAACCCATGGAAAATTTTTGCCCCTTGCTTCCCTGGCGGGCGGCTTACTCATCGGGCAGCCACAGTTGGCGTGCTGTTTTTGAACGGCTGGATGACTGGAGATTGTGGTCGACCACACCGTGCACTTCCTGAGCAAGTACCTCCGGGCATGAAGAGAGAAGAACCTGGATGCTACCAATGTCATCCGCGACACATTTTCAACTGTTGGAACCACACTCTGTGTGACGACCATCGTGCTGATCGCCGGGTTCAGTGTGCCGACCTTCCCGTCCTTATAAAATGAACGCTGGCATGGGGCTACTGACAGCCATTACTATTGCGCTGGCACTGGCACTCGATTTTCTGTTCCTACCGCCTTTTCCACCCAAGATACAGGAGAACGATGATGACGATCCCAGATAGAATACTGCCGGCGCTGCTGCTGTGCCTGCTGCCCATCAGTCTGCTGGCGGAGACCCCGGAAGAAAAGGGTCTGGCAATCGCCCAGGAAGCCGACAGACGCGACTCGGGCTATGACCACTACACCAACGACGTCAAGATGATTCTGAAAAACAAGCACGGCAAGGAAAGCATCCGTGAAATCCGCTCCAAAACGCTGGAAGTGGAAAATGACGGCGACAAGAGCCTGACCATTTTTGATCGTCCGCGCGACGTTAAAGGTACTGCCCTGCTGAGTTTTACCCACAAGGAAGGCCCCGACGACCAGTGGCTGTACCTGCCGGCACTGAAGCGCGTCAAGCGAATCGCTTCTGACAACAAGTCCGGCCCGTTCATGGGAAGCGAATTCGCCTATGAAGACATCAGCTCACAGGAAGTCGAGAAATATACCTACGCATTCATCAAGGACGACACCCTGGACGGCATGGATGTGTTTGTCTTCGAACGCTACCCGGTAGACAAAAAATCAGGATATACCCGGCAAATCATCTGGATGGACAAGGAACAATACAAGGAACGCAAAATCGAGTTCTATGACCGCAAAAATGCCCTGCTGAAAACACTGATTCTTACTGACTACAACCTTTACCTCGACAGGTACTATCGCGCCCACAACATGCATATGGAAAACCACCTGACTGGTAAAAGTACCCTCCTGTTACAGTCGAATTACAACTTCGATGTCGAACTCACTGACCGCGACTTCGACAAAAACTCGTTGAAACGCGTCCGCTAGGTTAGCGCTCCCATGAAACGACTGCTACTTGTTGCCGCCATATTCCTTGCATCTGCAATCCCGGCACACGCCGGCGAATGGAGCGGTTATGTAGCCGGTGAGTTCCTCGGATTCACAGAGAACCCGCAGTTTTCATCACAATACAACACCTATCTTTCGGTCGCCGCCGAACCCGAATACATCCATGAATGGAATGAAGGGGATGACATCTTTACCTTCACCCCCTATGCCATGGGAGACAACCACGACTACCGGCGCACACACGTCGACATACGTGAATTCTCCTGGAATCATGCCGCTGATAACTGGGAACTGGCAACGGGCGTCAGCAAGGTGTTCTGGGGTGTGACGGAATCGGTACATCTGGTCGACATCATCAACCAGACCGACCTGGTCGTGAACGAGGACGGTGAAGACAAACTTGGACAACCCATGGTGAACCTTTCACTGATCCGTGACTGGGGTGTGGTTGACATGTTTGTATTGCCGGGGTTCCGGGAACGGACCTTCCCTTCAAAAAACGGTCGTCCCCGGTTCGGCGTTGACATAGATACCGACAGGGTGTTTTACGAATCAGGCGCCGAGGAATGGCATACTGATTTTGCCGTGCGCTGGTCACATTACATCGGCGCCGTTGACATCGGCATTGCCCATTTTCACGGTACCACACGCCAGCCACGTTTTATTGTCCGACCTGCCGCAATCAATCCGGCAACCGGAACAATCAGTGAGATCAATCCGCTCTATGAAATTATCGATCAGACCAGTATCGACCTGCAGGCTATTTACGGCAGCTGGCTGTGGAAACTGGAAGCAATTACGCGCAGTGGCCAGGGAGACCGGTTTTATTCATATGCAGGCGGTTATGAATATACCTTCGTCGGCGTCTTTGAATCCCAGATGGACATCGGCGTAATTACAGAATACCTGTATGACAGCCGTGGCGATGAAATCAAGCAGAACAAGGCAGTACAGGGCAAACCTTTCGATCTATCAACCTTCCAGAGAGACCTGGTACTTGGTGCCCGCCTGACGTTTAATGACGCCCAGAGCACAGAGGTACTGGCCAGCGTTATTGTCGACCTTGAAGGTGGTGGCCAGAGTTATAACATCGAGGCCAGCCGGCGTTTTGGCAACAACTGGAAGTTGTCACTCGAGGCCCGGGGACTGACAAATACTCCGAATGATAATGTTATGGCCAGTCTCAAGGACGACAACCGGCTACGCCTGGAGTTGGCACGTTACTTTTAATCCAGAATTTCCGGATTCCGCTACACTCTATCCAGGCTACGGCACAATAAATCTGTGGACAACATCCTTTCCGGATTGCACTTCCGCACGAACAGCAACTGCCACCACGTGATCTGCCCCCGGCTTGAGGATTGTAAACTGCCAGTGATCCTCAGCATCACTGGCCGGGGCATCAAACCTGATTTTTACTCCGTCATCACTCTCTGTTTCAAAGGCATAATCCTTTTTTGAGAACCCAAGACCGACACCCACGGCCTTGCAGTAAGCTTCCCGTAATGTCCAGAAGATGAAAAACTGTTCCAGGAGTGCACGCCCGTCAAGTTTCTTCAGCATTACCAGCTCGGAGTCCGCAAACATTTTCCCGGCAATCGCCAGCAGGTCACCACGCCTGCTTATCAACTCGGCATCAATGCCGCAATCAGCATCAAGCGTCACCAGGCAACCCGTCAGTCCGGCTGTATGCGTCAGGTTAAACCGCAGTGCAGGAATGCCAGCCGGACCTGCAATCTCCGGGCGGCCATGCCGGCCAGCAGAAAACTGCCAGTCTGCAGGGTCAACATCAACATAGGAAGAAAGCATCTTGCGCACCAGGGCATGAGACACCAGAAACAAGTGCCGATCCTTGTCAAAATGAAAACGCTGGTATCGCTGCTGCTCTTCCGATGACAGGATGGACTTGTAGTATGCCAGTTGCCCCGAATCAGTAACGGCGTCCGGTATTGAGAACCATACGTGTACCTCGTTATCCAGTTGCCGCAACAAGGGCAGGTCGGCCTTGTGAATATTTTTCATTGTTGGATATCAGTCGTTCAGGATGTGCAGTTCACGGGTCGTTACCCGATGTCCCGCCCGGGTATACCGATTGAATACCAGTGTACTGGAAATGAACCGGGCTTGCTTACAGATGGCGCTTCGCAGGATCAGCGCAATGGGTACTAGAAGGCAAATCCGATATTCCCGATCACCCGCCAGTCCGGTTCGCTCTGAATACCATTCAGGTTATTGATAACCGGAACACCGACCGACAGGGCAGCTGCCCAGCCACCGGCCGCACCGTAACGCACACCTGGCGCAATGAACAACACATGCCCGCCGGTGTTGTTATCGTCAGCACCATCGATATCGACCTTGTCACGCCACTCACCATTTAACTCCAGCACGGCATCCCATTCGGCGTGAGACCCATGGTCATGATTACTGTGCGATCCACCCGTCCCCAGTCGATGCGCCAGCGACAGCCCGTAGAAAACACCGTCACCCAGATCCGTATCCTGTGAGCCTTCAGTTGCATGCGTGTACAGAATGCTGGCACCGAGTGACGCCGCATTCCAGGGCTTCGACACCGCAAGACCCAGAAGCGGATCCCACGAGCCGGAACCGGGCTGATGCTCAGCCTCAAAGCGTTCACCTTCATTGGTCTTCTCACGTGTTTCACCGGTGGGCATTTTCACACCCACCAGCACCGCGGCCTGCAAGCCACTGGAGTCATCATTGAAGAAACGGTACTGGCCGTAGAGGGTCGCATCGCCGATACCCTCCGAATCACCCAGCTTCTCTACGCCTCCACCTTCCTCCTCGTGTTCACCCTCTTCCTCATGCTCTCCTTCTTCATCATGGTGGGCGGCCTCACGAATTCCCCTGCGCTTCACATAAGGGAGTTGACCGGCAATCATGAAATTATCGGTAACGCCGTAGGCAACACCAATGGAGGGACTGATCAGGTAATCCGTACTATGTGCCGCCTTGCCATTTTCTGACAGGCGCGCCAACTTGCTGTTGGACAGCTCATCCAGTTCGAGATATTCAGTACGAAAGCCTGCCGTCCATTGACCCTGCGACAGGGTCTCGGCAGACAATGTATTGATGGGACCCGCCATACCGGATCCCAGACCGGGCGATGGATGATCGGCCTGCACACTGGCTGGAAACAACAACAGCAACATGGAACAGACAGCGAATTGCATGGATGCACGTGCCTGAATGACAGACAATGCGGCAAAAGAAAGTGTACGCATGACAGACAAACCTTTTTTATTGTTACAAATGGAAAGCCAGCTATGGCGAGAGTAACAATCAAGGCCTGCCACCGGCATGTGACAAATTGTCGCAGCCGGAAAAATTAATCCAGAATAACAGGTCCCAGCGATAAAACAGCGGCTGGTTGAAGAAATACGGGCAAATGTAGCTCAAATATGTGTAGATGCAGCAGCTTGAAAGCAGCCGGCTCTCTTGACC
The DNA here is from genome assembly GCA_030632175.1 of Gammaproteobacteria bacterium. GTDB lineage: Bacteria > Pseudomonadota > Gammaproteobacteria > UBA9214 > UBA9214 > UBA9214. Next base: position 2,668 of record DAOVVG010000054.1, on the reverse strand, counting down.
AGCAGGCAATTACTGTGACGCAGGAGTATCAAGCAATGTTTCAATAACCTCCCTGCCACCGTGTTCACTCCATGCACGCGTCCCGATAGCACGCCCGGATATTTTTCCATCACGTCCAACCATGTAGGTCGTTGGTAAAGCGGTAACCTTGTACCGGTTACGCACCAGTCCTTCCTGATCATGTAAAACGGGAAAACTGACGCCCGTTTTTTCTGCAAATTCGCGAATTATTTCTATATCGCCGCGGTCTCCTGCAATACCCAGTATCATCAGCCCTTGCCCGCCATACTCCTGCCACAGTGATTCAAGAACGGGCATTTCCTCCAGACAGGGAAGACAAAATGTGGCCCAGAAATGGACCATAACAACCTTGCCCCGATATGCCTCAAGTGAAGCAGCATCCCCGTTCAGATCCTGCAACTGAAAAGCCGGCGCATCAAGACGTTGTTTCGGGTAAGTAAACTTGAAGGACTCCACCTCTTCAGCCATTAAACTGGCAGGCACCCCGGCAGGTAATGCAAATATCACACCCAGCAGTCCGGCAACCAGCCACCCCTTAATGCTGACTTGTAATGAATCAGGGTTCATCTCGCATTTGCCTGCAGATACGTGAGGATAACCTCCCTGTCCTCTACCCCCAGCGGAGCCATGCCACGTTCAGCCATGCGTTGTTCCATGACCGGAACCAGGTACAACCAGCCCTGATAGGAATGGCGACCGGGATGCGGCACGGCATGGCAGGCACTGCAACGGCTAACAAATATCTGTGCCGCAGGTGAATCCATATCGGGGAGAGAAGTCCCGCCCGACATGCCAGCAGTGCTACACCCTGCCAGTGTCGCGACCAGGCAGACAGGGAATATCAGTCGAACCAACACCAATGGATACCCGGCTTGCCCTGACAAATACGTCATATCTCACCCTGCCTGCTGCAAATCTGATGTTTCCCTGCATGCAGGGTATAGAATCAGCGCCAAAACCTAGAAGCCAAGCGAACTGTCTCCCACCGGTTTCCTGATCCCGTAGCGTATGCTCTTCTTTGTCGGTATCTCAATGAACCAGGTCAACATCACCCGGTAGTCGTCCTTCAACTGCGGACCATTCAGATCCTGGTAAATCGGCACCCCGAAATTCAGGTCAATGACATGCAAGGGGGCGGGTTGCCACTGAACACCGAGAGTCGTAAACAATTTGGTACCGCCATAGTTGTCAGTATCCCACAGTGGCGTGGTAGCCGGGGAATTCGGGTTACCCTGCATGGCATGGCCCGACCTGCCGTTCGCGAACTGATTCATTTCACCATCAATATCGCCCTTGTACTCGCCATTCAACTGTACCTGTAGCAGCCAGTTAGGCTTGAACTGGTACATGGCATAACCATCCAGGCGGAATTCATCTCCAAGACGATAATCGCGCTTATTGTCATACAACCTGGCGGTGTAGACACCGTTCACACCCCACCACCAGGGAGAGGTTGACCCCTGGTACAGCAGACCAACACTCGGATCGAAGGTGCCGGAACCCAGCTGCATACCGTAAGGCAGTAACTCGTCCTGACGAGCCAGGAGCGGATGATTTTCGTTCTTCTCATCGATCGAGCCGGTCGGCAGACTCAAACCGAAAAACAGGGACATCTGGCTTGTCGGAATCAGCGGGTCATCGGCAAACAGGCGATACTTGCCCATCAGCATGGTGTCGCTAATGCCGTCACTGTCCATGTCAAAGCCGTTCTTTCCCGTCATTGTCTGCATCATCGAACTGAACTTCATGTTCATGTCCATATCCTTGTACATAAACATGGCGCCGGCGAAAAACTTGTCAGAGAAGCTGTATCCTGCCGACACATTCAGCATGGTCATATCCATGCTGGTCGGGGCAGCCATGTACTTGCCGGTAGCGTTACCCATCATGTCAACGGGCATCCCGAGGATGTCTGTCTCATGCACGTTGCTGGTCCCATCACGCAGCCCGTCCATCCGCATGTACATAGGGCTGATCTTTAAACGGAACTCATGTGTCTCGGGAATACCGCCACCCAGAATATTCATGGGCATATTGCCACCGCACTTGGCACAGCAAAGCCCTACATAGGCAAAAGCCGGTAACGTGAAAGTCATTAACAGCAAGCCTGTCAGGCCCACCCGCAGCAGGAGTCTGTTCTTCATTTGGATTTATCTCTGGTTGGCTAGCATGTACTGTACAGATTCTTCAGGAATCTCTTATTTTGCAGTAGCACGACACTACCGAAATGGCATGCACAATTGAATGTGGTATATTGTCACACCCCTTGTGAGACACTGCTAACCACTGCATCATATGGCTTGTGAAAAACAAGGATAACAAGAGCCCGGAAGAAACCACGCGGCGTAATTATTACCGGCTGTTCATGCTGCGCAATGCCGAGATCACCGCCATCGGTCTGGGGATTGCCGTTGCCATCATCTTCTTCAAATTATCCCTGCCGTTACTGCCGCTGCTTGTAACCCTTGCACTGATAACCGGACTCAATATTCTCACCTGGCTTCGACTAACAACAGGTGGCCGGTACAGTGATGCAGAAATCTTTGTACAGATGCTGCTGGACGTATGCGGGCTGACCAGTGTGTTTTTCTATACAGGAGGCGCTTCCAACCCTTTTGTGTGGTTCTACCTCCTGCCACTCATGATT
>DAOVVG010000064.1 GCA_030632175.1 Gammaproteobacteria bacterium | reverse complement strand
GGTAACAAGGATATCAGGGTAGAACCGTTAACCTATGTTCGACGCAGCGGCCTGGCAGAAAGATTAAACAGCTGGATTGATCTGCACAATCTTATTGAACAGGAGCAACAGGGACTGGAACCAGGTGAGGTGCTCCTGTTTGATCCCGACTCCCGTTTAAGTCAGTTGGGAGTTTTACCCTTGATTGAGTCCGAGTATTACTATTACTTTAATAGTCGGGGCAAAGACTCCTATCCAAAGAAAATACCAATCGCCGAGCTTGCTAATATCTGGCTAGGGAATGTTCTGGGGCCGGGGAATTTTTGTTACCCGGGGGTATGGCCCGAGAAAAACCTGCTGGATCAATCCGGGGTTGCTGCCGGGCAGGCGAGAAAACAAGGCGTCAAAAATATTATCACTATGAATTTTGGTGTTGGTGGTAATCACCGCAAGAAAATAACAGGCAATTTTGAATCCGAACTGGTGGTACAACTGCTACAAGAGCCCGATACGACCATATTCCTCGATCTTGGTTTTGGTGAGGAAGAACGAACTGCAAGCGAAAATATTTTATCCGCAGTAAAAGAGGCCGGATTAAATGCGCAACAGTGTTCGTTTGAGGAGATCAAGCAACTGAAGGATTGCACCGGAGTCATTGGTGTCGAATGCAGTGTTGGGGAAATTGCCTCGCTCATTGCGATGAGCGATGAATTTATAGGCTATGACTCGGCCTGTCAGCATATCTCTGCAGCGCTGGGAAAAAGAACTTATACCATCTTTGCCGGCACTACCAATATTCGCTTTATTCGTCGCTGGACTGCCTGCGGGCCCAATGTTAGCGAGATAATCTATGTGGATACGCTAACCCATCCACCACAATACGACACAGCGGATATAGTGGCTCGATTACTGGATCGCCGGGGTTTGTAAAGGAAACCCTGATTAATCCGTGAAAAACAGGCCGGTGAAGAACCACATCGAAGGTGAAGTCATATAAGGGGACGGATGCTCCGTCTGCAGGATATCTTCCTCAACCGCCGCCACCAGTTCAGCGTCGAGAAACAGTGCCGCAGAGGCATCGTGGCCGAGAGCACCGGAGACACCGGGAATATTCATAACTCTGTTACCAGCTTCCTGGCACGCATCATTTCTGCAAACATGGCCCTGGTCTCGGGACAGGCTTCCCAGTTACGCATGAAGCGCCTCAGGTCACGGCGCTGCGCCCGCTGAAAACTTTCTGCTGCATCATGCTTGCGCATAGCATCAAGATCGATGACCACTGCGCCACGTTCTGACAGAATAAAATTTGTTGCCTTCATGTCTCCATGACTGAGACTGGACAATGCCAGTTGTGCCAGCAAATCGGTGAGCTTTTGCCCGGCGCGTATCTGGCCCGCCTTATCCAGCATGGCCTGTCCGCACAGGCTACTCGCATCATCGCCTGCCACGAATTCAGATATATACCAGGCCCTGCCACGCACGGGGCCAAAACGCGCTTCGATCAAGGCGACCGGCCGGGCAGTGAGGATACCGTACATCCCCAAACGGTGAGCATTCGTCCAGGAGACCGCCGCGCGCGTCTTGCGGAATGCGCGACCGACCCTGTGTTTTAAGCCCTTGATATTATAACGCTTTACCACCAGTTGCCGACCATCCACCCGGGTCGTCCAGAGAGTACAGGTATTACCCTGCTTCAGGTACTGCGCGTCTGCATGCTGCAGGCTGGCATCTGGATCAGCCAGAAATTCTACCATCTCCGCCGAATCCATGGTGCGGTCGTAGACCCTGAACAAGCGCCAGCTGTGCTCGCATATGAAGGCACTGCAATCACGGAACACCTTCTTCAGAAACCGCCGCAGGCGTCGGCCCCTGAAATGACTGATGCGCTGACGCAATGTGGCTACAGACAAGTCATCGCTGCCCCATGAACGTCGTTGCAGGTAAACGGGCAAGACCCTGTCGATAAACGCATCATCATCTGGATAGAGCTCAGCAAAAAACAGGGCCAGGTTTTCGCGTGACTGCGTGACCGGCAGTTCAGTACTGCCACTATCGTGTATACCGCCACCATCGAGCGTGTACAAACACTCTCCCGCGAGCAAAAAATTATTCAGGTGGATGTCACGTTGCTCCAGACCGGCGCAATGATGACTGGCAATGCAGACGATGGCCTGCTGCAACAATGCAACACGCGCCTCCTCCTCATGGGCCTGTGACAAGGCTGTCTCCAGTGTCACGGCCGGCTGAATCGCTTCCAGCACGATGACATGCAGCGCGCCACAGTCTGCCGTCCCGGTATGTAACACTGCTGGTGCCGCGATACCTTTATCAGCAAGGGCCTGCAACCCGCGGCACTCTACCTGCCAGTGCTTTCCACCATCAAGATACAGCTTGATAAAGACGTCTCTCCCCTGCCATGCCCCGCGGCACACCAGCCGCCGGCCCGGAATGGCGCGCACGACTTCATAACAGTCGAGCAACGCTGCGGGATCTGTCTGGCCGTCCAGCGCCAGTACAAACGGCCCGGGCTGGCGACCCATTTGCACCAACGCAGCGGCAGAAACCGGCGTATCAGTCAGCGGTGGGGAGTTCATGATAGAAGGAATGATACAGGCTATACGCACGCAGTCGACAACGGCTCCAGAACCTGGCGTCTGCTGCCAACGTGGCCCGCAACGGTTTGCCTCGGTACTCGATCATGAACCGGTAGATATCACGCCGCGTTAAACCGATACGCATGCTGGAAAAATACAGCCCGCCAACATCCTTGACGATCCAGCGCTCCGGTGTTTTCTTGCGTAACTGTACCCGGTGCAGGTCTATCAGCGACAAACGCAAGGAATCCGGTGGTGCTGCCAGCACGTCCGCCGAAACATCCAGCAAAAAATGGCAAATATAATAATCCCGGTGGTTAATACCATTGCTGTGCATAATGCGTGAGACAGTGGCAATACGCCTGATTAATTCGCGCTTCAGCCGGATAGCAGCTTTGCTGACCGGCGGCTGTTGTTCCCAGTCACCACAGAAATCTTCCAGGCTTTGTGTATTTTCCAGCGCCTCGGTAATCACAAACGACTCGCGTGTTGCCGGGTTGCAGCCACGTTCCCCGCGGGCGACCAGTTTCATGGTGGCCACACCCAGTTGTTCCAGCCGCTGAATCGCCAGCCACTCATTGCGCGCGCCGGTCACTGGCAGCTTCAGCTGCGTCAGGTTCTTGAAGATCTCCCTCCAGCCGACACCGTAATGCGCCTTGAGAAAATAGCGTTTGCCACCCAGTTCAAACCGCAGTGTGCGGCGGTTAGCTACACTACGGTAAACCTCACCCTCCAGCTGCATGATGTAGTCAAACGCATCAACGTCAGCCGGTAACAGCGCGGCAAAGGCAGGGTCAAGTTCAATCATTCTGCACAGCCCGCATCAATGACGATCGGCCAGTGCTGCATCCAACGTCTGCCAGACACGTGTCGGTGGCAAGTCGCCATAACAGGCAGGAAATACCTCGGCAGCACCCTGATAATGACATTTGCGTTCCTGACAGGGCGCACAGGGAAAGCTTGCCCGCAGATGCGATTGCGCAGCACCGACCGTACCGATCAGGCCAGGATCGGTCGCGCCATACAGGGTCACACAGGGTGTACCCAGTGCAGCCGCCAAATGTACCAGGCCGGTATCCACACCGACGACACCACTGGCGGATGCAATCACCTCAGCAATCTCACCCAGCTGCATGCGTGGCAGCACCTCAACTGATTCATCAACAGCCGCAATTTTTTCTGCACGCTGTTTTTCCGCAGTGTTACCCCAGGGGAGCTTTACCTGCAAACCGGCAGCAACGGCCATGGAGGCCAGTTCCACCCAGTAGTCATCCGGCCAGTGCTTGGTCGACCAGGTGGTGCCGTGCAGGAACACCAAACTGGGCTGGCGCTGCTCAACCGAAAAGCGTTCCCGAATACCATAGTCGGGCTGCTCATCCGGCGCCTCGTACTCCAGTGCCTGTGCAAACAATTGCCTGACGCGCGCCACGGCATGCTGCTGACGCGCGACCGGGAAGGTCCGGTTGTAGGCACGCGCTGCCAGCGGTTCACGGGCACTCGTTGCATCAAGCCCGTAACGCGGACCACGCGCAAAGCGCGCAATCACCGCGCTCTTGACCAGCCCCTGCGCGTCGATAATCCGGTCATAGTCCAGCTTGCGCAACTGCCTGACCGCTGCCTGTGGCTCGCCGCGACGCAGTACCTGCAGAGGCCGGTGCTTCCAGCGTCGCAGGGCAACCGGTATCACCTCATCAACCGCGGCATGCCATGCCGGCACCTCGGCGAAGGCTTCTTCCACCACCCAGTCAAAACGAACACCCGGGAGCAACCGGGCCGCATCGGTGACTGCCGGCAGGGTGTGCAATACATCGCCCAGCGAAGACGTTTTTATAATCAGCACCTTCACCGCTTCATCACTTCTTCCATGGAAGCAATCACGCGTTCTGGCAGCAGATTATTCAGGCAGTTGAGGTGGCCCAGCGGACATTCACGCTTGAAACAGGGACTGCAGTCCAGCCCCAGCCGTTCAATCTGTGCCGTCTCTGCAAGCGGCGGCGTAAAACCGGGGTCGGACGAACCGTAAATCGCCACCATGGGGCGTTGCAGGGCCGCGGCAACATGCATCAGGCCGGAGTCATTGGTGACGACAAAATTTGCCATACCCAGCAGATCAATCGCATCTTCCAGACGCGTCTGACCGGCAAGGTTTTCACATTCACCACCGGCAAGCGCATTGATCCGGTCACACACGGCTGCGTCATTCGCCGAGCCAAACAACCACACCTGCCAGCCTTTTCCCTGCCAGCTGCGTGCTACCTCGGCATAGTAGGCTTCCGGCCACTTCTTCGCCGGCCCGAATTCGGCACCCGGACACAACGCCAGCACCGATTGCTGGCCGGTTGCCAGCCCGAGACGCTGTAGCGCGGCATGGCCGTTTTCATTATCGGTCAACAAGGCCGGCTCCGGCAGCGCATCCCTGAGTTCCGCACCATCCGGCAGTCCCAGCGCTACAAACCGTTGCACCGTCTTCGGCAGCCGTTGCCGATCGAGTTTCCGGACATCTGTCAGCAACCACTGACGCATTTCACCGACAAAACCGGTACGTTTCGGAATACGCGCCCAGTAAGGCACCAGTGCTGACTTGAAAGAGTTGGGTAACAGGATGACCTGCCGGTAACCGCTGGCGCGCAAACTGATACCGAGCCGGCGACGCGTCATCAGCTGTAACTGTCCATGACCCGGCGGCATCTCGATGCCGTCGCGCACTTCCGGCATGCGTTCCAGCAGCGCCAGCGTCCAGCCGGGCGCCAGCACATCAATCGCACAATCGGGGTCCTGTGCCTTGAGCACCTTGAACAGGCTCTGGGCCATCACCATGTCACCGACCCAGGATGGAGCAATGATTAATACTGCGCCCAACGGTTCAGACCTCTCTTTAACAGCAATGCAGGAATTGTGCCTTGGTTCAGGTCAGGTATCCATAGCCAGCCCGGCGCAGGCAACAGAATTATGCCGGTGGCAGGTAGTAGCGGCGTGGATACAGGCGGAACACCAGCCGCATGAGGGTATAGTGCGGAAAAATCCGGTACGGCCAGTAACGCCGGTAACCGGTCCGGGACAGGCGCTGCTTGTCTTGCTGTCGCCGCTGCTCTCCTGCCGGCGACTTGGACAGCTGTTGCTCGCTTTTGCTGTAGATATATAAAATCTTTCTGATCAGGCCGTATTTCACGCCGCGGTCGATAATGCGCCCCCAGAATTCCTTGTCGCCGGCAGCGAAGTAATCATCATCAAACATACCCACCGTGTCTTGCAGCGACCGGCGCCAGGCAGTAAAGGCACCGGGTCGATGAAACAGTTTCATGCGCTTCAGGCTGGCCAGTGACCATTTATCATTTACCGGTATGCTGGACAGTTGCTGCCGCGCAGTCAGCACCGTGCAAACATCCCAGTCACAGCTATCCATCTGTGCTGCGACAGACTCCAGCAGCCGCGGATGCATCAGGTCATCCATGTTTGAATAACACACCAGCGGCGCACTGGCCGCCTCCCAGCCAAGGTTCCAGGCCTTGAACAGATTGACCCGCTCATTCATGGTAAGCAATCTGCAATTCGGGTGCTGCTCACAAAAAGGCGCCAGCAGCTCACGTTCGCGCTGCGGGGAATCAGGTTCAATAAAGATAAACTCCGCATCCTCGAAGATGGACTGTTTCCTGATCTCGGCAAGCTTTTTCTCGACAAATTCCCTGTCGTTATAGGTACTGATAATGACAGATATTTTATAGGACATGGTGTTCAGGCCGGGGAAGTGTGCTGATCAGCGAGGACATATTCATGAATAATGTTAGCGGCCTTTTCATGCAGGCTGTATAAATCCCGGGTCTGCCCGTAGCGAATACCATTGCTCGACCATTCATCCCGCATACCGGACGTCAGCATTTCATGCAAGGTATCATCCAGCGCTGACTGCCTGAACGGCGATGCCACCACCCGCCCGGCCGCTGCCTCTTCCACGTGACAGGCATAGCCACAGGTTGCCGTGGTCAGCACCGGCAGACCAGCCACGATGGCTTCTATAATGATCATACCCGCATTTTCATGGCGGGCAGGATGCAGCAGAAAGTCCGCGCCTTGCAGGAAGCGCGGGATATCATCCCGGCCCGGAAACAGGGTGACAATATCCGCTATGCCCAGGCGCTGTATCAGACGTTTGACAGGTCCCGGCTTGTCCTGGCCGACCACAAAAACCCGTACCCGTGCACGCAACTCCTCTGGCAATGCCGCAACCGCAATCAGCCCCCGGTCGAACCCCTTCATGTCGAATCCGGATCCCACTGACAACAACAGTATATTGTCATCGCTCAGCCCAAACTCCCGCCTGAACCCGGCACGTATTTCGGCCTTGTTGGCAGGCGCCATCCGGTCTTTAGAGATACCGGGTGGCAACATCCTGATGCGCGCATCGCTGATGCCATAATACTTTTTGAAATACGGCAGCTGGAGACCCGAGATCATCAACACCAGCGTCTTTGAGACAGTACCAAATACGGCCTCCTCCTGGCGCATGAAGAAGCGGTAGCGAGCCAGGAACCTGACGTAGTACGGCTTGTTCTCGACATGCTCCTGCCGGAAACAGGGATCGGCCGCGTAGTAAATATCCAGCCCCGAGATCCTGTTAAAACCGACGACGGCAGCGACCGGATGTCGCGCCAGCGCCTGCTGCAACAGCCTGATAAAATCACGGTAACGGACATAGTTACGCAAACCCCGCGCCGGCAGCAGGTGTACATGGAAGCCCTCCGGGATCTCACCCTGCCACGACAGGGTGTAGACATGAATTTCGTAACCGAGCAGCTGGCAGGCAGCCGCCATGCGCACCATGTCGCGCTGCAGGCCGCCATAGGGAAAATATTTAAAAAGAACGAATGCGAGCTTCATAGGTGTGGAAAAAACGGAGGCGATGACCGCAGGTTAGATCGCGGACAAGGTCCGCTCCTACGACAATTAGATACTCCTGTAGGAGCGGACCTTGTCCGCGATTTAACCTGCAAAAGACACTCCCGGTGAAGCAATTACACCAACGTCAACCAGTCGTTGTACTTGTCCACGCGCCCATGCACCACGTCGAAATACAGCGACTGCAGGCGTTCTGTCACCGGGCCGCGAGCGCCATCACCAATGCTCCGGTCATCTACTTCACGGATAGGCGTGACCTCTGCGGCAGTACCCGTAAAAAAGGCTTCATCTGCAAGATAGACTTCATCACGTGAGATACGTTTCTCGCGCACAGTCAGTCCTTCATCTGCAGCCAACTGCATCAGCGTCTCACGGGTAATCCCTTCCAGCGCCGAGCTGGTATCCGGCGTATACAACACGCCGTCACGCACGATAAAAATATTCTCGCCACTGCCCTCGGCGACAAAGCCGTGATCGTCCAGCAACATAGCCTCGTCATAACCGGATGTCAGCGCCTCGTTCAGGGCCAGCATCGAGTTGATGTAGTTGCCGGTCGCCTTGGCCTTGCACATGGTGATGTTGACATGATGGCGCGTATAGGAAGAGGTCTTGATACGAATGCCCTTCTCCATATTTTCAGCGCCCAGGTAAGCACCCCATTCCCAGGCAGCCACCGAGCCATGCACCTTGAGATTATCGGCACGCAAGCCCATACCCTCGGAGCCATAGAAAAACATCGGACGGATATAGGCAGACTCCAGATTGTTCTCGCGCACCGCAGTTATTTGCGCCGCATTGATGGTGTCCTGGTCCCACGGAACCGGCATCATCATGATATGCGCCGAACCGAACAGGCGGCGGGTATGTTCCTGCAAGCGAAAGATTGCCGTGCCCTTGTCGGTCTTGTAGGCACGTACGCCCTCAAAGACACCCATACCATAATGCAGTGAATGGGTCAGTACATGGACCTTCGCTTCACGCCAGGGTACCAGTTCGCCATCCATCCAGATGACGCCGTCACGATCAGCCATAGACATACTTCAATCTCCAGAATTTCAAATATTTTAAATTGCTAGCCACATCCTGTGGTCTGATGGGTACGCTGCGCTTTACCCATCCTACAGATAATCGACAATTCCCAAGAGGCCGCAGGATGGGTAAAGGAGCAACGCGACGTACCCATCAGACTACAGGACCCCGGCTACTTTACGTGCATAAACCTGTCCCAGATTCCGGCCACTGTGGCACGGTGTTGTGCCAGCTCTTCATGATCGGTAATACCCGGCAGCTCCTGCAATGCAAGGTGGTTGATACGACTCCGGATTGCACAATATGCATCAGCCAGAGCGCTGGCATCCTCGCCGGACATCAGCCCGGCCCGTGAAAATGCCTCCAGTGACCCCAGATTATCTGTATGCCTGAGTATTTCGGTGTGTTCATCAGACCAGAGCAACGTGCCACATTGAACCATAAATTCAACATCAACGATACCGCCACGGCAGTGCTTCAGATCAACCTGCCGGTCATTCGACTTGTCCAGCTCATCGCGCATGCGCCGGCGCATTTCCACAACTTCCTTGCATAATTTCCCCGGTTCACGCGGGCGTGCCAGCACGCCGGAGCGAATACGTTCAAACTGCCGCACAATTTCATCGCCACCGGTGACAACACGTGCACGCACCAGTGCCTGATTTTCCCAGGTCCATGCACTGCGACGCTGATACTCTGCAAAGGCATCAAGACTGCTTACCAGCAGCCCGGATGCGCCGTTGGGACGCAAACGCATATCTACTTCATAAAGAATACCGGCCGAGGTATAGGTATTCAGGATATGAATAATGCGCTGGCTGAGACGGGTAAAGAATTCACTGTTATCGATAACCTGCGATCCTGCCGTATGCTGTTCATTGCCACTGCTGTCATGCAGGAAAACAATATCCAGATCCGAGCCATAACCCAGTTCCTTGCCACCAAATTTTCCGTAGGCCACAATTCCGAATTGCGCCTCACGCAACTTGCCATGCAGCATGTAACCGGGCAGCCCATAGCGTTCAACAAGGTGATTCCAGGCCAGCTGCATTACTTTTTCCAACACTGTCTCGGCCACAAAAGTGAGATGATCGCCTACATCCCCGACAGACAACCCGGTCACGATATCCTTTGCGGCCACATGCAGCACGCTGGACTGTTTGAACTGGCGTAACTGGTCCATCTGCTGTTCAAGATCATCAGGCGGCAGACCCGCCAACTGCACTTCAAGCACACTCTGCAAGCTGGCCTTGTCCAGCGGATCGTAGAGAGCACGGGGGTCAAGCAACTCATCCAGCAGGATCGGATGCCGGGACAACAGCGAGGCAACCCAGCTGCTGGCTGCACATAACCGTGACAGCTGCGACAGCGCCATCGGATTCTCCACCAGCAAAGACAGGTAGGTCGTCCTGCCTGCGATGGATTCAAGCAGGTCACCCATACACTTCAGCACGTCCAGTGATTGCACCTCGGCTGCAGCCGCATTCAGCACCAGCGGCATCAGGGCATCCAGGCGTTGCCGACCCTGCTCCCCTAAATAGCGGGCCACCGGGCCTTCACGAAAGCTCCCCAGCCACTGCAACACGTCGTCAGCCTGCTCAAAGCCGGCGGCCAACAGCCCAGCAAGGGCATCCTCGCGACTAGTTTCATCGCGCCATACCTCGGCTAGACCCGCAGCATGCTTGCCTTGCTCACCATCAATCCGGGTCTCCGGATCTGCAAACGCCTGCTCGAAGT